>CAZAIE010000027.1:0-17824 GCA_964485035.1 uncultured Myxococcaceae bacterium
GGGCTGGCGAGGGCGGGGGTGGACGTGCTCCTCCTCGAGCGGGCCCCGGGCTTTCCGCGCCCGAAGGTCTGTGGCGACGGGCTGACCCCGGCGTCGTTGCGCGAGCTGCAGGCGCTGGGCGTGGCGACTCCCGGGGCCAACCCCGTCGACGGGGGCGTGCTCTTCGCTCCCAGCGGCGGGAGCGTGGAGATGGCCGGGACGCCGGCGTTGGTGTGGCGGCGCGCCGAGCTCGACGCCGCGCTCTTCCGCACGGTGCAGCAGGCGGGGGTCAGGGTGCGGCTGGCCTCGCAGGTGCGCTCGGTGGCAGCCGGGGGCGACGGGGCCGAGGTCCGCCTGGACGGCGAAACGCTGCGCGCGCGGGTGGTGGTGCTCGCCAGCGGGTCGCGGTCGTCGTTGCCCATCACCACCGGCCTGCAGCGGCCCCCGCCCGCCGACGCGGTGGCCCGGCGGGCGTACTTCCGGGAGGTGCGCTGGCCCGCTTCGCGCCTGCTCTTCTGCTACGCGCAGGAGCTGCTCCCTGCCTACGGCTGGGTCTTCCCGCTGGGCGGCGGCGAGGCCAACGTCGGCGTGGGCAGCTTCCTGGGTGAGAGCCGCGCGAGCGACCTCGGGCCCGCCTTCACGCGGTTCCGGGCGTGGCTCGCGCGCCAGGGCATCCTCGACGCCGCGGCGCGCGGCGAGCAGGAGGCGACCGACCTGTTGCGGACGGGGATGCGCGGGAATGCGCTGCTGGGGGACCGGCTGCTCGCCGCAGGCGACGCGGCGGGAGCCATCGACCCGCTCAGCGGGGAGGGCGTCTCTCAAGCCCTGGGCTCCGGGCGGCTCGCCTCCGAGGCGGTGCAGCGGGCGCTCGCGGCGGGGCGCTGCGACGTCCGGGCGCTCGGCGGGTACCGCGCGGCCATGCACGGGGCCTACCGCTCGCGGGCGCGCCAGGCGCTCCTCACCCGGCGGATGCTGCGCAGCACCCGCCTGGTCGACGGACTGGTCCGGCTCTCCGGGCGCGACGTGCGGCTCGCCGGCGGGGTGTACGAGATGCTCGTCGGCGAGCTCGAGCCCTGGGCCCTCGTTCGCCGCGCGGCGCGAGCCACCCTCGCGCCGCGACCGGCGTGACCCTTCAGCGGCCCAGGATGCGGCGCACCTTCGCCTTGTCGCTGTCGAAGGTGAAGTGCGAGTAGAGCTGGAAGGCGTTCTGCAGGTCGAGGATGCGCGGCTTGCAGGTCTCGACCACGGCCACCTTGCCCGAGGAGAAGGCGAACTGGTCCACCAGCTGGCCCACCTGGCCCACGGTGAAGAAGGCGCTGGGGGCGGCGGTGCGCAGGACCCCGAGCTTGCCGTCCTCGAAGCCCTCCGCGTCGATCGCCTCGAGCAGCGCGCCGAACTGGGCGGAATCCATGGGCTGGGGCGCGGGCGGCCGGTGGTCGTGGTGGCGGTCGCGGCGGTGGTGCCGGCGCTCGCGGCGGTCGTCCCGGTCCTCGAAGCGGTCGTCGTCGTAGCGGGCGTCGTCGTAGCGGGCCTCTTCGCGCACGGAGACCTCGGCCGACAGGCCCGGCACCTGCATGGTCAGCGAGGCGCCGGGCACGGCCACCATGACGCTGGACGCGGGCGCGAGCACGTTGACGGTCTCGTAGACCACCAGGCGGTTGGGCTCGGCCTTCACCCGGACCTGCGCGCCGGGGGGGACGTCCACGAAGCCCTGCGCCAGCCGCTCGCCACGGAAGGGCGAGCGCCACACGTCCACCCGGACGTCGTGCCGGCCCGGGGCCAGGTTCGCCGCGGTCCAGGACTGCTGCAGGTTCCCGGGGTTCACCTGCCTGCCGTCGACGAACAGGGCGAAGGGGGCGTCGGCGCTGACCACGAGGTCGCCCGTGGTCGGCGAGGCGGCGAGGGCGGCGAGCAGGACGAGGTGCAGCATGGCGTCTCCTTGGTTGGTGGCCCGGGGGCCACATCTCTCCGACCCGGGACCCGGCCCGGGAGTGCAAACCGGAGCGGCGGGCCCGCTTGGGGGGCGTTATGGCTGGGGCATGCAGACCTTCGCTTGGGACGCGCGGTTCGTGACCGGCCTGGAGCCGGTCGACGCCCAGCACCATGGCCTGGTGGACCGGATCAACGCGCTCGGCGAGGTGCTCGCGCACCACGGCGAGGTGCCCGCAGCGGAGCTGGAGGCGCTCTTCGACGACCTCGCGGCGTATACCCGGACCCACTTCACCGAGGAGATGGGGCTGCAGGAGCAGGCGGGGGTCGACCCCCGCTTCCTGGAGTCGCACCGGGGGCAGCACGCGCGCTTCGTGGAGGAGCTGGCCCAGCGCCGGAAGGAGGCCATGCGCTCACCGGAGGCGGCGCGCGCGCTGCTGGCCTTCCTCATCCGCTGGCTCGCGGCGCACATCCTGGGGACGGACCAGCGGGCGGCGCGGCAGATCCGGCTGATCCAGGAGGGGGCGTCCCCCGTGGACGCCTTCGCCCAGCAGGGGTCGACGGCGGGGGCGTCTGCCCACCTCCTGGCAGACGCCGTCGACGAGCTCCTCCGGGTGGTCTCCGAGCGGAACCGGGAGCTGGAGGAGCTGAACGCCACGCTCGAGCAGCGCGTGGCGGACCGGACTGCCGAACTCCAGGCCACGCTGGACCGCCTGCGGCGGACGCAGGAGCAGCTCGTGGACGCCGCGAAGCTCGCCTCGGTGGGCCAGCTCGCCTCCGGGGTGGCCCACGAGGTGAACAACCCGGTGGCCGCGGTGCTCTCCAACGTCCGGTCCCTGCGCGAGGCCTCGCGGGACCTGTTCGGGCTCCTGGACGCCTATCAGGCCGCGGAGCCCGCGCTGGACGTCGCGGCGCGGCGGCGGCTGGAGCAGGCGCGCCAGGCCGCGGACCTGGAGTTCTTGCGGCAGGACCTGCCCAGCCTGGTGACCGAGTCGGAGCAGGCCCTGCAGCGGGTCCAGGCCATCGTGCGCGAGCTGAAGGAGTTCTCGCAGATCGAAGGGGCGGCCTGGCAGACCCTCAGCCCGAACCGGGTCGTGGAGGTGGCCCTCGACCTGGTCCCGCCCCAGCACCGGGAGGGCGTGCGCTTCGAGTCGTCGCTGGGGGACGTGCCGACGCTGCCGCTGCAGGGCTCCCACCTCAACCAGGCGGTGCTCGCGCTGCTGACCAACGCGGCGCAGGCGGTTCGCGAGCGCGGTGTGCCGGGCAAGGTCTTCGTGCGCACCTGGGCCGACGCGACGGACGTGTTCATCGAGGTCCGGGACACGGGGCCCGGACTCTCTGCCGAGGTACGCGGCCACCTCTTCGAGCCCTTCTTCTCGACACGTCCGGCAGGCCAGGGGGCGGGCCTGGGGCTCTCCTCGGCGTGGGGCACGGTGCAGCGACACGGCGGGGCGCTGGAGGTGACCAGCCCGCCGGGCGAGGGGGCCACCTTCCGGATGCGCATCCCGCTGGATCAGCGGGCGAACGTGGAGGCGGAGGCGCCGTTGACTCCCAACCCGTTCAACCTGCGCAAGGTCGGACGCTGAGGGCGGTCCGCGCCGGTCCAATCCGTTGCTGGCACCGGGCCGATGGGCTAGGGTCCGCGCCCCTTTTCCGGACGGAGGTCCCATGTCCCCGCGCTTCCACGTCGCCATCCTCGGAGCCACCGGCGGCGCCGGCCGCGAGCTGCTCTCGGTGCTGGAGGAGAGCCGGTTTCCGGTGGAGCGGCTCACGCTGTTCTCCGGCGGGCGCAGCGAGGGCGAGCGTCTGGAGTTCCAGGGGGAGGAGTTGGTCGCGCGCGCGGTGACGCCCGAGCGGCTGGCCGGCGTGCGGCTGGTGCTCTCGGCGGCCCCCGCCGCGGCGGTGCGCGAGTGGGCCCCGGCCATCGCCGAGGCGGGCGCGGTGCTCGTCGACCCGTCCGGCGCCTTCCGGTCGGACCCCGCGGTGCCGCTCGTCGTCCCGGACCTGAACCCGGACGAGGTCGCCCGCGCGAAGGTGCGGCGCGTCGTGGCCCTGGCGGGGACGAGCGCGGCGGCAGTGGCGACGGCCATCGCCCCGCTGCACCGCGAGGCCAACGTGCTGCGGGTGGTCACCTCCACCTACCAGGCGGTGTCCGGTGCGGGGCAGAAGGGCATCGCCGAGCTGGAGAAGCAGACCGGCGACCTGATGAGCTCCCGCGAGGCCGAGGTGCAGGTCTTCGCGCACCGCGTGGCGTTCAACCTCGTGCCGCAGGTGGGGGTCTTCGGCGACGACGGGAGCACTGACGAGGAGACGCGCCTGGTGCAGGAGGTGCGTCGGCTGCTGGACGTCGCGGACCTGCGCGTGGGCGCCACGGCGGTGCGGGTGCCGGTGTTCTTCGGCCACGCGGCGTCGGTGAACCTCACCACCGAGAAGAAGCTGCCGGCCGAGCGCGCCCGCGACCTGCTGAAGGGCGCCGCGGGGGTGAAGTTGCTCGACGACCCCAAGGCGGGCCTCTACCCCATGCCCATGCTCAGCGCCGGCGACGCCGACGTGCACGTGGGGCGCGTGCGCGAGGATCGCAGCCAGGCCAACGGGCTGGACCTCTTCGTCTGCGTGGACGACGTGAAGTCCACGGCGTGCAACCTGGTGCGCCTCGCCCAGCTGGTGGTGGACCGCGGCGTGGTGTGAGGAGGGCGACGGGCAGGCGGATGCACCGGGCCGGCCCCGTCGAGCTCGCGGGCGCCCCGAGAGATCCTTGGAAGACCCAGCCCGGGTTACGTGGCCGCGAGCTCGGGGCGTGGTTTCGAGGAGAGCCCCGCGCGGCCACTCCGATTTTTTGCACGACACCCCTGGGTGGGCCCTGGGAAGGGCTTCGATGGGGAAGAGTCTGCATTCCGTGCCCGAGCGGCGGCCGGAGAAGGGGGGCCGTTCGGCCCCCGCGCGACTCTCCTCGCGGGCTGCCTCGTGACCCCGAGGCGAGCAGACCATCGAGCGGCCTACGCGCGCGGCGCCTGTCGGCGCCCTCTGCGGGGCTCGTTCCCCCGACCGGCCCTGGGGGGCCCTGGGATTCGGCAGGGGGTTACTTGATCGGCGTTAAGTAATTCCCATACGGGGCGTCACCCCACAGCTCGCGCGACGGAACCGTGCGTCTGCCCGCAATCCCTCCCTGAAGCCCCCGTCCCTTCCAGGCAACCTGGAGCTCGCCTCGCAGGCCTCGGGGTGCCGGGTGCCAGGAGAGCCACGGAGCTCGCGCCGGCCGTGCCCGGATCTCTCAGTCGCCGCGCGCCAGCCGGGTCCAGCGATCCACCGTCCCGTCGCGGTCGAGGTCGTCGCCGACCTTGTCCAGGCGCTCGCCGTCCCAGTACTCCCAGCGGTCGACGCGGCCGTCGCCGTTCGAGTCGAACTCCTTCCGCGCGAGCTTGCCGAGGTCGTAGAAGCTCCACAGGTCGGTGCGCCGGTCGTTGTCGAGGTCCCGGAGCTTGCGGACGACCACCCCGGCCTCGAAGACGTTCACCTGATCGACCACGCCGTCGAAGTCCAGATCCAACGCGTCCCGCGTGACCTGGCCGCTGGGACCATAGGTGCGCCAGACGTCGGGCTGGCCGTCGCCGTTCAGGTCGGTCTGCTTGCGCAGCAGCTGGCCCCGCGCGTCGAGGAGGAGCCAGACGTCAGGACGCCCGTCGCGGTTGAGGTCGCGCTCCTGTACCTCCGCTGCTTCTCCGCGCTCGAGGCGCGGGCGCTGACCCACGCCGTCCGTGCCCTCGTCCACGCCCGCGGCGATCTCCTGGACCGCGGGTCCCTCGACCGTCGCCGCCGCCGTCGCGCATCCCGCCAACGCCCACACCGCCGCGAACACCATCGCCCGCTCGGCACGCATCGCCCACCTGCCTCCCCACCCGTTCGTCGCCGGCCCTCTTCCGTAGGTACCCCACCGGGCCCGGATGATTCCGTGTCCCGATGGGGTGCGAAGAGTGACCGGTACCCGGCAGGTCCTGCCGGGTGCGTCGGGGAGGGGAGGCGGGGCCGGCTCAGGCGGCGCGGAGCACGACCTCGGCGAGGTTCGCGGTGCCGACTCGGGCGATGGCCTCGCGCACGGAGGTCACCCGGGTGCGGCCGGCGAACCAGGCGGAGTTGGCGAGCCGGATGACGCGGTGGGCGAGCACGTCGTTGCGCTCGACCAGGGCGACGAGCTGGCTGAAGGGGACGTTGGGGTCCCCGAGGGCTTCGACGACGGACTGGATGGTCACGGGATGTTGGTCCATGGGGCACCTCGCTTCACCCTCGTCATCGGCACCGCCGCGCCGGGCGATCAGACTGCCGAATCTGCCGGGTGGCTGCGTCCGCCGGCTGTGGCAGCATGGCCGGCCATGGTTGCCCGACGCGTCGAGTTCACCCCGGCGGACTTCACCGCCATGTGCGGCTTCGGCAAGCGCCTCACCTTCGGTGCGGGCGAGGTGGTGTTCGAGCGCGGCGCGGTGGAGCAGTGCATGTACCTCGTCGATCGCGGCGAGGTGGAGCTGGTCTTCCCCGGAGGGAAGGGCTCGAAGGTGCTCGGCCCCGGCAGCTACTTCGGGGAGCTGGCCTTCCTCATCGGCGAGCACCGCCGCAGCGCCACGGTGCGGGCGCACACCGAGTGCACGCTGGTCCTGGCCGACCAGTCCACCGTCGACGCGCTGCTCGCCAGGAACCCGCGGCTGCTCTTCGCGCTCCTGCGCCACTCCTGCTCGTACCTCCTCGATTCGGAGCAGGGACTGATCGCCGACCTCCAGCGCAAGAACGCGGAGCTGGAGCGGATGATCGACTATCTGCAGCGCACCCGGGCCGAGCTGGACCAGAAGGACCTGCTGGCCCAGACCGACCCGCTCACCGGGCTCACCAACCGCCGCGGCCTGGACGAGCAGCTGCCCCGCCTGCTGGAGCGCGCGCGCGTCGAGGGAGCAGGGGTGGCGGTGCTGATGCTGGACCTGGACGGGTTCAAGCAGGTCAACGACTCGCTGGGGCACGCCGCCGGCGACGAGGTGCTGGTCCGCGTCGCGGGGATCCTGACCGGCCACACGCGTCGCAGCGACCTCACCTGCCGGCTGGGCGGGGACGAGTTCGCGGTGGTGCTCCCGGGGATCACCGAGGCCCGCGCGCGCGAGGTGGCCGAGCACATCCGGCGCTCCGTCGCCGCCGCCTTCCCGGCGCAGGTGCCGGGGCGCGCCCACGTCACCGCGAGCCTCGGGCTGAGCCGCGACGACGGAGTGCAGGGCGCGGACGAGCTGCTCGCCCGCGCCGACGCCCGGCTGTACGAGGCCAAGCGCCAGGGGAAGGATCAGGTCCGCTAGGCCCTCAGCCCTCCACGCGCAGGATCCGCAGCCACCTCCCGGGGACGGTCAGCTTCGCGCCCGGCGCCACGGGGACGGCCGGCCCGGGATCGAGCAGGTCCACCAGCTTGCGGCCGGCGAGGTTCCCCAGCGGCACCGGCGCCGGCTCGGCCGCCGAGTTGAGGGCGACCACCACGCGCTCGTCCCCGTCGGTCCTGAGGAAGGAGTACTGCTCTCCGGAGACGTGGAGCTGCGCGTAGCCGCCCGCGGTCAGCGCCCGGGACCCGCGGCGCAGCCCCGCCAGCCGGCGGATGACGTCCACGAGCGAGCGGTCGCCCGCGCGGAGCGTCCCGAGGTCCAGCCGGGGCCGCAGCATCCGGTCGTCGTGCTCGGTGCGCTTGCCGAGGAGCCCGAACTCGCTGCCGTAGTAGACCGACGGCACCCCCGGCATGGTGAAGAGCAGGCCGTAGAGCGGGAAGAGGTGCCCGCGGTCGCGCAGGAGGCTCGCGACGCGGGAGACGTCGTGGTTGTCGGCGAAGCCGTAGAGCAGGACCCCGCGGTACAGCCCGCCCGGACCGAACTGCCGGTTCAGCGCGTAGGCGACCTCGAAGTAGTTGCGGTCGTTCAGGCTCGACCAGAGGCCCTTGTAGGCCTCGTAGTTCGTGACCGAGTGCAGCGCCCGCGGGTGGGCCTGCTTGCGGTAGTCGCCGTGCACCACCTCGCCCATGAGGAAGAGGTCGGGGCGCAGCCCGTCGCAGTGCCCGCGCAGCGCCTCGAGGAAGCGCGTGTCCAGCCAGTCCGCGGTGTCCAGCCTCAGCCCGTCGACCTCCAGCTCGCGCACCCAGCGCTCGACGGCTCCGAAGAGGTGGCCGCGCACGTCGGGGTGCTCGAGGTTCAGGCGCGGCAGCTCCGCCACCCCCTTCCACACCTCGCACTCGAAGGGATCTCCCAGCGGGCTGCGCCGGTCGAAGCGCACGTTGCGGAACCAGTCCCGGAACGCCGAGGCGGGGCCGTGGGCGAGCAGGTCCTTGAAGGCGAAGAAGTCGCGCCCCACGTGGCCGAACACCGCGTCCAGCATCACCCGCAGGCCCAGGTCGTGCGCCCGGCGCACCAGCCGCGCGAGGTCCTCGAGCGTCCCCAGCCGGCGGTCCACCTGCCAGAGGTCCACCGTGTCGTAGCCGTGCGAGATGGACTCGAACACCGGCCCCAGGAGCACCGTCGAGGCGCCCAGGTCCCGGGCGTGCTCGAGCCACGGGTCCAGCTCGGCGAGGCGCGGGACGGGCGGCGAGCCGAGGTCGTTGCGCGCGGGCGCGCCGCACTGGGCCATGGGGAACAGGTGGTAGACGAACGTGTCGCGGGACATGGCTCTCCTCTCTCGGGTGTACCGAGCGGTATAGGTGGTGGGCGTGCGAGGACGACGCGCGAGTGCCCGGAGCGCGCGGCGGGCTACGAGAAGATGCCGTGGATGAACTGGTGGATGGCCTGGCGGCGGAGCTCGTCGTCGAGGCGGGTGTGGCCGTTCAGCGCCAGGGCCACGTAGTTGTTCACCATGCCCAGAAAGGTCGCGGCGTAGGCGCGGTGGCGGCCGCGCATGTTGCCGTAGTCGGGCGTGGCCTGGAGGAAGAGGTTCTCGAGCAGGGCGAACTGGCGCTCGTGCGCCCGGGCGATGGCCTTTCGGGCCTCGCTCTCGGTCGGCGCGAACCACATGGCCAGGTGCATGCGGTAGAGGTCCGGGTGCTCGGTCGCGAAGGAGAAGATGACCTTGGCGATCGCCTCGAGTGTCGTGGGGAGGTGCCGCTCGTACCGCGCCGCGACCGCGAGCTCCTCGTGGAGCTCCTCGAGGCGCTCGTCGAAGAGCGCCGAGAGGAGGCCGGCCTTGCTGCCGAAGTAGTGGTACAGCGTCGGCTTGGTCACCTTCGCCGCGTCGACGATCTCCTGGATGCCGACGCCGTCGTAGCCGCGCGCCACGAAGAGCGCGAGGGCACGGTCCAGGATGCGGCTGCGGGTGTCGGGGCTCACGAGCCGAGTCTTATACCGGTCGGTATACAGCTCGTCAAGGGGAACCCCGAGGCCGATCACTCTGGCGTGGGCGTCCGGTCGAGCGGGAGCTGCAGTTCTCCCGCGTGCCAGAAGGAGAGGTCCGAGAAGGCCCGTTCGTCGAACCGTTCCTTGGCGAAGCGCAGGGCTGGCACCGTGCGGCGCTCGCTTCCTTCTTGGAACAGGTTCCGTCCGCGGAGTGTGCCACCGGAGCCGGGGGCCATGAGCTCATTGATGCTCCGTCGCAGGTCCAAGAGCGCGGTCGCGGAGCGGCTGAACCGGAGCGGGCCCCGGCTCGCGGCCGGCTTGGCCATCACTGCGATGTCGTACTGGCCGAGCTGGTGCTGCGAGCCGAAGGCGACCCGGAGGCTGCCGGTCTCTGAAGGAAGCGTGGCGTCGTCGAAGCTGGGGATGATGCTGTATCCGTGGTCGCCGACGACGAGCAGGTCGGTGGTGTCGTAGAGGTCGTGGGCCTTCAGTCGCTCCACGAGCCGGGCCAGCAAGCGCAGGCCGTAGAGCAGCTCCTCGGGCGCATCGTGGGGCCCCAGGTCCATTCGGAACACACCGTCCCGGGTGAAGCGAATGGGTTGGTGGGTCATCAGGCAGTGGTAGTACAGGAAGACCTTGTCCGTCTTCGGGTCGCGGACCAGATGCTCGATGAACCAGGCGAAGGAGTCGCGGGCATCCCGCTTCGACATCCACCCGAACTCGCGAGGGTTCGTCGTGCTCTGGAGCAGGCTCGCGGGGAGGTAGCGCAGGCCGGCGAGGGGAACCAGCTTCTGGAACGGGTTCTTGACGGAGAGATCAGTCCCGGATGGCCAGTACTCCACTCCGGGGATACCGAAGTCCCGGACGCCGACCTCCCGCAGCTCGTACCCATGCCGGCCGGCGTCATGGAGCAGGTTGTCCTCGGGGGCCACGTCGAAGCGTTCCGCCCCCGGGGGGGGCAGGGCACCCGAGAGCAGGATGCTCGTGGAGGCCAGGGTGTAGGGCGCGTGGGAGACTGCGTTCTGGTAGTAGGTGAAGCCGTCGAACGCGGCGGCGAGCTCGGGCTCTCGGGCGAGGACCCGCTCGACCATCTCCCCCTGGAACATGTCCATCACGACGACCAGGACGTTGCGCCGACCGAGCCTCGGGAGGTCCTCGATGGCCGGTCTGGCCTTGGGCACGGGGGGCAGCTGGGCGAGGACCCAGCCGCTCAGGAGCAGGGAGACTCCCCCGACGATGACCACCAGTCGTCGACACGCCTGCTGCCAACGGAAGGCGCAGGCCACCGTGGCAAGGGCGAGCCCGAGGTTGGGGAGCAGCTGGGTCAGGGTCTGGCCCAGTTGCCGACCATCCATGGCGCCGGTGGACAGGGGGAGGACGTTCGTGGCGAGCAGGACGTAGAGGGCCATCGCCCCGAGCACCTGCTCGATGCGTCCTGCCACTGCCGGAAGCAAGCGCTGCTGGAGCATGGACAGGCCCAGGACCACCAGAGGGGCGAGGAGGAGAGGGAGAGCTTCCTGCCTCGAGCACACGATGGCGTTCGGGTTGTGCCACAACACCATCAAAGGGGCATGGACGAGGACTGCGAACGTCAGGAAGAACCCGTTGAGGCACGCATGGTCGATCAGGGGCTGGGCCAGGAGCACCAGGTCGAGAAGCGGGTTCCATCGGTCGACGTACTCGAGGTCGAGCTGGAGTTGGTTGTCGGCGCCGCGCAGGCCGAGCAGTCCCGGGCGCAGCGAGAGCCGCCGGGGGTCCCAGCCGGCGAGGCCCATCTGCTCGACTCCGAGCGCGGGGGGGCCGACGAGGCTCATCTCCCCACGCAGGACGCTGAGGAGTCCGAGCAAAAGGTCGACGGCGGAGCCGAACCGCGACCGCAGCACCTGGAAGGGGCGCTCGCCCAGCCCCAGTCGCTCACAGCGCTCCACCCCGGCGACGAGCGCGGCGACGAGGAGCGGGAAGAGGACCAGGAGGGCTGCGGCCGACGCCAACACGTCGGCGACGCGTTTGGCCCCGAGCAGTACCTTGCGGCGGGTGGGACCGGGAAGCGTCTGCCAGACGACGAGGGGCACTCTGGCGACGTAGACCATCCCGAAGCTCAAGATGGGGAAGATGACCACCAGGAGCCAGGGGACGGGGTGGGACCGGGAGGCAATGACCCCCGCCGCCACGGTGAAGAGCGCGATGCAGCCATGGGCCTTGGCGAGCGCCGCCAGGATGGCCCAGCGGGAGCGTGTGGGGGCGGGTGCGTTCCGGAACAGGAAGTGGTCCAAGGCGACCAGCGATGCGAACCACGTCGGATCGACAACCAGCGAGGCGAGTGGGATCTCGGTCCCCAGGGAGAGGCAGAGACCTAACGCGAGGATGTAGGCGAAGGCGAGACCGACGCCGTTGAGGAACAAGCCGAAGAGCCGCAAGGCGAAGCGCGCCACCCAGGCTTCTGTCGAGACAGGGCTGTTGGTCACAGGTGAAGAGTCCGGTAGCGGTGAGGAACAGGGGGCGAGAGAGCACTGTATCCCAGGCCCGCGAGAGAGGCGGGAGGCCCCGCATGGGACGTTCGCCGTGGGCGAGCAGTCACGCGAGCAGGCGTCGCAGGTTCCCGCCCATCACGGCGCGCACCACGTCCGCCGGGAGCTGGCGACGCAGCGCGCGCTCGAGGTCCGGGCAGTCGGCGGCGGACTCGAGGCCTCGGGGCGTGAGCAGCATTCCGTCGAAGTCGGCGCCCAGACCGACCGCGTGGGGGCCGGCGACGCGGACGAGGTGCAGCACGTGCTCGACCACGCGGGCGAGCGGGACGCGCGGCACGGTGCGCAGCGAGCGGAGGATGGCCCGGCGCAGCGCGCGCAGCCGTCGGGGCCGATCGTCTGGGATGCGTCGGGTGAGGGCCGCGAGCGTGGGGGCGAAGGACTGCTGCCTGCGCGCGAGCTCGCCCCCCAGGCCGGGGGAGAGGAACCCGGGGAAGAAGTTCGCGCAGACCACGCCGCCCCCACGGCCCACAGCGCGCAAGAGCGGATCGGGCAGGTTGCGCGGGACGTCGCAGAGCGCGCGGGCGTTGGAGTGCGAGGCGAGCACGGGGCGTCCGAGCGAGAGCACGTCGCGGACCGTGGCGTCGCTGGCGTGCGAGACGTCGAGCTGCACGCCGAGCTCCTGGCACGCGCTGGCGAGACGCACGCCGAGGGTGGTGAGCCCGCCTCCGCGATCGGCTGCGGCGCCGGCGAAGGCGTTCGAGTTGTTCCAGGTCAGACCCAGATAGCGCAGGCCGCGCCGGGCGAGCAGGCGCAGGCGGGGCAGGGCGCGCTCGGTCCTTCCGAGTCCGTGGGCTCCCTCGAGGCCGAGGTAGGCGGCGAGGGCTCCGCGCGACTGCGCCGCGGCGAGGTCAGCCTCCCGCCGGGCGGGGACGACCCGCCGAGGGTGGCGCGCGAGCAGCGCTTCGAAAGCTTCGAGGAGGGCGAGGGTCCGCGCCCACGCCGGTTCGCCGAGGAACTCCTCGGGGTCGGAGAAGAGGACGAAGACCTGCGCGCCGACGCCGCCCGCACGGGCGCGCGGGAGGTCGAAGTGGGTCGTGCGCTGGCGGCGGCCGAGGTCCAGGCGGTGGTCGGACACGGCCTGGAGGATGTCGCAGTGGGCGTCGAAGACGAACATGGTGAGTGCGCTCTCTGGCGTGGCGTTCGCGCCGCTGCTCTCCCCGCGGTGGACCGTCCGCTCGCTTCGTTCTACACCTTCGCCCCAGCACACCCCGGAGGCTGTCCATGGCGAAGGTGACTGGAATCGGCGGAGTCTTCATCAAGGCGAAGGACCCGAAGCGGTTGGCCGCCTGGTACGCGAAGCACCTCGGGCTGGACATGGAGGAGGGTGGGGTGGCGCTGCGCTGGAAGGACGGCGCGACCAAGGCCTGCCCGGGCTCCACCGTCTTCTCGCTCTTCCCGTCGGACACCTCCTACTTCGCGCCCTCGCGAAAGGCGGCGATGTTCAACTTCCGCGTCGACGACCTCGACGGCCTGCTCGTGAAGCTGCGCAAGGCCGGCGCCGAGGTCGAGGGGCACACGGTGGAGACCGCCGAGGGCCGCTTCGGGTGGGTCATGGACCCCGAGGGCAACCGCGTCGAACTCTGGGAGCCCGGCAAGGGCTGGTGAGGGCCTCCCGGCGCTCGTCCCCGTCGCACGCGAACGAGGAGTCCATGACCAAGCTCGTCCTGTCCGCCTGCCTGGCGCTGTTCCCCGCCCTCGCTCTGGGCCAGGCCTACGAGGGCCAACCCTGCGTGAAGGGAAACCCCGCGCTGAAGCAGCAGCTCGCGGCAGGCAAGCTCCCCGTCCTCACGCACGGCATCACCAGCGACTGGGCGCCCTGGAGCAGCTCCTTCCTCCCGGCGGAGGGCAAGGCGCCGCCGCGGGCCCCGCTGGACGCCAACGACGACCTGCAGGAGGGCGTCTTCAAGGCCGACGTCTTCAGCTGTCAGCACTCCGCGCAGGCGCTGGTGGACAAGGACCCGGCCACGGCCTGGGCAGACGGCGCCAGGGGCGACGGCGTGGGCGAGGTGGTCCTCGCACCGGTGCGCACGGGCAGCAAGGTGTGGGTCTGGGGAGGGCTGGGCCACTCGCAGAAGCTCTTCGAGGCCAACGCCCGGCCGCGCAAGGTGCGGGTGTGGCTCCTCGTCCCCGAGCGCAGCGACGCCACACAGGTCGGCTCGGTGCTGCAGGACCTGAAGGTGGTGGGCAAGCGCGAGGTGGAGCTGAAGGACCTCAACGACTACCAGGAGCTGCCCCTCCCCACGGCGCTGAGTCTCCCCGCGGACTCCGAGGCGGTCGTCGCCCTGGAGATCCTCTCGGTGTACCCGGGCAAGCGCTACCAGGACCTCTGCATCTCGGAGGTCGGCAACGAGAAGGCGGAGCGCCCCGCCCCCGTGCGTACGCTCCCAGGTGCGGCTCCGGCTCTGCGCAAGTGACTCACTGCGCTGCGGCGCGCGTGATGCGATCGTGGAAGGCCATCCAGCCCTCGCCCTCTGGGGGCTGCTCCATCAGGATCTGGCTGTAGCCCCCGCCGTCGAGGTCGTGCAGCAGCGCGTAGAGCGCCGCGCCTGCCTCATCGGCGTCCAGCGGCAGCACCCGGCCCGCGAGCCCGTCAGGCATCCTCCCGAAGGCCACCAGCACGGTCCCCGGCGCCGCGCGCAGCTCGGAGCGGGGCACGAGCCGCAGCGGGGTGTGCGGGCTGTAGTGGCGCTTCGCCATCCCCGGCGCAGCCTGGACCTCGCCCTGGTGAACCGCGCCCGAGAAGCGCGCGAGTGGACCGATCAGCGCCTCCAGCTCGGACGGTGCGATGGGCCCGGGCCGCAGCAGCCGGAAGGGACGCACCAGGCTGACGATGGTGCTCTCCAGGCCCGCCCGCGTCGGCCCGCCGTCGAGGACGAGCTCCACGCGATCACCCAGGCTGCTCGCCACGTGCTCGGCGCGGCTGGGGCTGATGCCCAGGCTGCGGTTCGCCGACGGCGCCGCAAGCGGGCGCCCACAGGCCCGCAGCAGCGCCAGGGCCACGGGGTGCGCCGGGCAGCGCAGGGCCACGGTCGGGTTTCCCGCCCGGACGATGGGCGGGACGCAGGCGGCGGCGGGGAGCACCAGCGTGAGCGGGCCGGGCCAGAACCGCGCCGCGAGCGCCCCAGCCTCCGCGGGCCACTCGGTCACCAGCGCCCGCGCCTCGTCGACCCCGGGCACGTGCAGGATGAGCGGGTTGTTCCCCGGCCGGCCCTTCGCCACGTAGATCCGCGCCACGGCCTCGGGGTCGAGCCCGTCGGCACCCAGGCCGTAGACGGTCTCCGTGGGGAAGGCGACCAGGCGCCCGGAGCGAAGCAGCGCGGCGGCCTCGGCGATGGCCTCGGGGTCGGTCCCAGGGAGGAGGCGGGGAGCGGTCCTCGGGTCAGGGGCAGGGGAACGCGGCGTCGATGGCAGCCTGCGCTTTGGCGATGGCCGAGGCCTCGGCCGTGGGCGCCGAAATGTAGCTCTTCAGGGTCGCGGCGGCCGTGGGGTCGCGCAGCGAGGCGGTGTGGTCGAGCCAGCCGCCCAGGACCTTCACGAAGGCCAGGTGTGCGGCTTGCTCGTCGCCGGTCGTGCAGCCGACCTGCCCGATGCGCTGTCGCAGCACCAGCGCGATGCCCCGCTCGGTCGCCCGGCGCAGCTGCGCGGAGGCCTTCCGATAGAGGTCCTCCCCGCTCACCGTCGGCAGCGCGGAGTCGAAGTCGCGCCAGCAGCGGGCGGCGAGCAGCGCGTCGTAGATGCGGTCGTGCGTCTCCCGGCCCCGCGCCGCGACGTAGGCGGCGTACCCGGCGGGCTGCGTGCGGGCGGTGACCTGGGTGTAGTACGCCGCGGCCGAGTCGCAGTCGTTCTTGTTCGAGAAGCTGCAGGTCCAGACCTCCGAGAGCGTGGAGAGGTGGAAGAACCAGAGGATGCCGGCCTCGATGCGCGCGGCCTGGACCCGCGGCTCGCTCCCGGCGAGGCCCTGCACGAAGGCGTCGTCGATGAGCGGCTTGATCCGCGCGGGCCCGGCGCAGCGGTCGGGGTACTGCTCGGGGATGCCCGCGCTCTGGCAGGCGAACTTGTCGCTGCCCGGGACCTCCGGGTACGAGAGGTCCTGCCGCCGCGCGACCCGCGAGGCGACGCCCTCCGCGACGGAGTAGGCATCCCGCGCGGCGAGGAAGTCGTCCTTCGTGGGTGCGGCAGGGTTGAGCCACAGCCGCTTCGCCATGGTGTCGAAGGCCGCGACCGAGCGGGCCACCGAGGAAGGGGTGGAGCTGCCCACGAGGTGGTAGGTGCCGTCGTCGGAGACGCAGGCCGGCCAGCCGTTCGCGGCGGGGATGCCCTTGCGCGGCTGGTAGTCGGCGCTCGCCGGGACGCAGCCGGCGAGGTTCTCGGTGAACGCACCGCAGGCCCCGGCGTCCGCCCCGGGAGCCGCCGCGTCCCACGCCGTCGTGCCGGCGTCGGCTCCCGGAGAGGCGCCGGTCCCGCACGCGGCGAACGCGAGGCAGAGCGCGGCAATGGACGATCGTCGGTTCATGGGTCGCTCCGGTTCTGCGAGGGTTCGAAGGGCGGGGCCAGCTGGAGCTGGACCATCAGGCCACGGCCCGCGCCGTTCACGCTCGAGCAGTGGAATCGATACGGCGAATCGAAGTGGTTCTCCAGCACCACGGCGAGCCCCACCTGGGACCCCAGCCGGTACCCCGCCCGCAAATGGACCACTGCGAACCCCGGCGTCCCGTACTTGGGGATGCGCCCGTCGGCATAGTCAGCCAGCGCCAACCGGTGCTGCGCCGCCGCCCACTGCAGCCCTACCCCCGCCGAGAGTCCCCGGGGGTGCGACCAGCCCAGCTCCGCGGTGCCGTGCAGCGGCGGGGTGCGCGAGAGCGGCACCCGCTCGCCCGCAACCACGCCGATGGTCCCGTCCCCGAGCTCGCCCACGCGGGGCCCCTCGCTCCACACGTACGCCGCGGTGGCACGGAAGAGGACCCGGCCGGGCAGCGCCACCCGCAGCGCTGTCTCCACGCCGCGCAGCTCGGACAGCTCCGGGGCGTTCTGGAGCTGGAACCGCGACCACGACGCCTGGCACTGCGGGGTCTGCGGCGGGCAGTCGGCGAAGCTGCGCGGGACCTTCAGGAGCGCGCCCTCGAGCAGGGTCTCGAAGGCCCACAGCTCCGCGGCGACCGCGGGCGAGCGCCAGCGGGCCCCGACCTCGAGCGTGTGCGCGCGCTCCGGCCCGAGGTCCGGGTTCTCGAACTGGAAGCCGGGGCCGGTCTGCTGGCGCGAGGTGAGGTCGTCGAGGTTGGGCGCGCGGAACGACGAGTCCCAGGTGGCGAAGAGGTGCAGCGGGGCCACGGGCCGCACCTCCACCCCCGCGTGCGCGGCCCAGGGTGCCCAGGCCCGGTCCACCGCGGCGGTCCCGGAGTCGGGGTCGCCAGGGGCTGAGGCCCACGCCCACCCCAGGCGCGTCCCTGCGCGGAGGACGACGGGCGAGAGCCGGGCTTCGGCCGACGCGAACGCGCCGCCGGTGAGGTGGCGCGACCCGTCGAGGTACTGCCCGCGGCTCTCCTCCACGGCGTCCAGGGTGTCGGTGTAGACGTGGTCCCCCCGCGACGACACCAGGTCCAGGTAGCTGTCGACGCCGGCCTCCAGGCGCACCGCGAGGCCCGCCGCGGGGTGGAAGTCCCGGCTGCGGCCGGCGAGGCTCGCGCCCAGGGTTTCCACGTCGTCGACGCCGCGCCCGCGCAGGTTGGCCGCGGTGAGGTCCAGCCGCCGCCGCTCGTGCTGCTCCTGGAAGGAGAGCGTCGCCCGGCCCTCGGCCAGAAGCCCGTCGCCGCGGGCGTCGAAGGCCCCATAGACCAGGTGGCGGAACTGCTCCTCGTAGGTGAGGCACTGATCGTAGGGGGCCGCGGGCGGAGGGCACTGGTCCGTCCGTGGGGCCTCCGACTGGCGGTACAGATAGCCCGCGAGCGTCAGCCGCTGGTCGGGGTTGGGGCGGACCACCAGGCGCCCATCGGCGGTCAGATCGCGGAAGCCCGTCCCCAGCTGGGTGCGCAGCCGCCCGCGCTGGGCCGAGAGCGGGAG
>CAZAIE010000028.1:0-17301 GCA_964485035.1 uncultured Myxococcaceae bacterium
CCCATGATCAGTCCGCCCACGATGCCGGGCCACAGGTAGGTCTCGTTCACGTACACCCGGCCCAGGTCGAGCAGCCCGAACGCCGAGGACGCGAAGATCAGCACCGCGGCGACCACGATGCCGGTGAACATCACCTTCAGCACCGTCATCTCGGTCAGGTAGAACTGCGCGGCCAGCTTGCGGGTGTCGCCGAAGCCGCTCAGCTCCAGCGCCGCGCCGAAGCCGATGCCGATGAGGAAGAAGACCACGGCGTAGCCGAGGGTCCCCGCTGCGGGCAGCTCGTAGGGCGCCATCGTCGCCTCCTCAGGTCCAGAGCTTGCGGAAGAAGTAGGCCACCGCGTAGCCGGAGGCGAACACGGCGAAGGCGAACGCCCAGCTGCCCACCGACAGCGTGGCGCCCCCGGAGAGGGCCTGTCCCGAGGTGCATCCGCGCGCCAGCCGGGCGCCGTAGCCCATGATGGCCCCGCCCACGAGCGCCAGCGCGAGCCTCGCCGGCACCGACACCCGCGGCCCGCGCCGGGTCTCCAGCTTCACCCGCCGGTTGAAGAGCCCGCTCACGAACCCGCCCACCAACGTCCCCAGCGCCATGTACACGCTGTAGTGCAGCCACGCGCTGCGATCGCCTCCGGCCAGGCTCGCGAAGTAGGCCACCCGGTCCACGTGGGCCGGCGCGACCAGGTCGAGCACGCCGGTCTGGATGCGCGAGAGCGCGGCCGATGCCCCGAGGCCGCCACCGGTGACGTAGAAGCTCAGGAACAGGACGAACCCCAGGAGCGTGCCTCCCAGGTACGGGTTCAGGTACGCCCGCGGCGCCTTCGTGGTCTGCGACATCGCTTCGCCTCCGCTCATGGATCCACCGGCGCCGGCTTCGGGGGAGCTGCCACCTCGGGCTCATCCACCGTCTGGAACCCGGTGACCATCGACCGCAGGTGGTCGCCCACCGTCCGCCCGGTGGTGACCAGGTACACGTGCAGCACGAAGAACGACAGGAACAGCCACGCCCCCAGGTTGTGCGCCGGGGCCAGGTGCCGCAGCCCGCCGATCGCCACCGCGAGCTGGGGCCAGTGGCCCACCGCCCAGATGAGAGCGCCGCTCGCTATCTGGAACGGGAAGAGCAGGTTCAGGAGCGCGAGGTACGTCAGCTGCTGCAGCGGGTTCAGCTTCTGCCCGGGCTCGTTCGCCGGGTGCGGCCGGCCGAAGTAGATGCCGCGCGCGTAGTAGTCCACGTGCTCGAGCACCCGCTTCACGAGCCCCGTCGGCGTCGGCAGGAAGTTGCGGATGGCCAGGGTCACCAGGTGGTGGAACAGCGCCAGGAACGCGTTCGCCGTCAGCAGCACGGCGAAGACGTTGTGCAGCGCCACCGCAGTGGGAAGCGACCACGGCCATCCCGGACCGGGCGAGTGGATGTGGAGGCCGGTGACGATGAGCACCACCCCCGAGCCCGCCATCATCCAGTGCCAGATCCGCTCGTACAGGCCAAAGACGTACTCCTGCCGTCCGGCGTGGGCGTGCACCGGGCGCCTTCGACGGAGGAGGAAGCGTGCCAGGCCATGGACCGAGACACCCCCGACCACGGCGAGGAAGATGAGGAATCCCAGGGTGTTGGACAGGCCGTGGCGTGAGTGGCCGAAGACGTGGAGCCCACCAGGAGCGGTGCCAGGCTCTCCCTTCAGCACCAGCCCTCCCCCCGCCGGGGTGATGACGCCGGCGAGGTCGACGCCCTGCTCCAGCGGTCGCGGCGCGATGCCGCCAGGCAGGTACGTCGCGAGGACCACGTCCCGATCGGCCCGGGAGTCGCCCGAGTGGCACTCGTTGCAGTCGCGCACGGCGTGCTCGCGGCTCGGGATGCCGTGCGTGAGCGGGTGGACACGCAGCGTCCCGTCGATCACCGGGTTTCGCACGCCCAGCGCCTTCAGCCGGGATGCGATGAGGTCCGTCTTCTCGCGCGTGTCCAGCCGCAGCTCCGCCTCGTCCAGCCGCCCGTCCCGGTTGGCGTCGAAGGCAGCCAGCACCTCCGGCGGATGAGCGCCTCCGGCAAGGAATGCCTGCGAGACCAGCGCGAACGGCACCGGAGCCCGGCCAGGTCCGTCGACCCACTGCCAGCGGGCCACCGGGTTCACTGGCGAGAGGCGGCGTGCCCCGTCCGGCTCCGCCCGCTCGACCAGCAGCGGCCGCACCGCAGTGATCCTCCCCGCGCCGAGCGCGCCGCCCTGGCGGTCGAGGTTTCTCCAGCGCGCGGCGGGCCGGCCCTCGGAGGTGACCACCGTCTCGTCCAGCATCTGGAGCATCGGACCGCGCGGCCCGGGGGTGTGGCACGACTGGCAGGCGAGCACCGAGAGGTGCCGCTCGCGGTAGGGCAGGAAGTGGTGCGCCTCCTGCGGCGCGTGGCAGTCCCGGCAGCCCTGCTTCGAGAGCCGGTGGTCGGGACGCAGCAGGTACTCGGCGGTGCCCACGCGACGCGGGTCGTTCGCGAGGTAGCGCAGCCGGGTCTGCCGCGCGGGAGCGTGCACCGGGTCGTTGGGGGAGAAGTGGCAGGAGGAGCACCCCACCAGCCGCGCGGCGTGCACGTCCCAGGGCGAGGTGAGCCGGTCCTTGCCCTGGAGGTCGAGGAATGACTCGTTCATCGGCTGCGGCGCGACGATGGCTCCCTCTCCCCGGGTCAGCGAGAGGTTTCTCTCCAGCCCGTCGGGGGCCTCGAGGTCCGCGGGCAGGGCCACCGCGTCCCGGGCGCCGAAGACGAGGCCATGGCAGCTTCCGCAGCTCGCCGAGGCCGGCGGCCCGATGCGCAGGGCCTCGCGCTTCAGCGACCCGCGCTCGTCCAGCGTCTCGGGCCTGACGTCGAGCCTCCCTCCGTCCACGTGGCACCGGGCGCAGGAGACCTTCACCCCGGCGGCGACGTGGCCGCTGTGGGAGTCGATGAACGCCACGTCGTGGCAGCCCGCGCAGGTCCGCTCGTCCGAGACCTCTGGAGCCGACTGCGTGGGCTGGCCCTGGGCGTCGAGCGGGACGAAGGTCGGGTGCAGCGGGTTGACGGGCTGCTGCGCCCGGGCGCTGGTCGCGGTCGCGACGAGGGTCAGCACGACGAACAGCGGAGCGATCGCGGCCCTCATCGCCGACCTCCCACCTTCGCCGGGTCACCCGTGTAGCCGAGCGCCGCCCAGTCCAGTCGCCCGCGCTCGCCGTGGCACTCGGTGCAGCCCAGCGCCTTCTCCTTCGGGACCACCATGTGCGAGAGCGGCCAGTGCATCTCCGTCTCGGTGAAGCCGTACTTGCCGCTGTAGGAAAGGCCCGAGATCTTGGACCCCAGCTGGAAGGCCTTGTCCCAGTCGAACTCGGTCCAGAAGCCGCCCTTCCCGGCGGTGACCGGCGTCAGCAGAGTCCGGTGCTCGAGGTCGTAGGGCTGGCGGGCGCGGTGGACCTTGAACGGCCAGATGCGCGCCTTCGGGTCGGCGACCGTGCCGCGGGGCGGGTTCAGCCGCGTGACCTTCTCCGGGTCGAGCGCGTCGCCCACGAGGTAGCGGTCCACCGTGCCGTTGAACCAGTGGTACTCCGGCACCGCGTCCTGCTCGTAGGTGAACTCGCCCTTGATCTTCAGGTACGTGTGCGGGTCCTCGGCGCGGTCGGGGTTGCCCGCCTTGCTCCAGTCCCAGAAGGCCTTGGTGGGCAGGTGGCTCGCGAAGTTGGGGATGTGGCAGGTCTGGCACGCGACCGCGGAGAGGTGCGTGTCGATGCGCTCGTCCCGGTGGCGCTGGGCGACGTGGCAGTCGGTGCAGGCCACGCCGTTCGAGTCCTCGACGCTGACCGAGAACGAGCGACCTCGCATCTGGTGGCCCTCGCCGCCGTGGCAGTCCACGCAGGTGAAGCCCTGCCGCCCGACGTGCACGTCCTCGTCGTCGAGCGGGTGGTTGAGCGACGAGTCGAGGTCGCCGTGCTTCACGCCCTGCCCGCCGCCGCCGAAGGCGTGGCAGGTGAGGCAGTTCTCGCGGGCGGGAGTGCCCACCGAACGCGCGGCGCCGACCAGGTCGGTGCCCTTCACCGGCAGGCCGAAGTCGCCCTTCACGTAGAGCCCGCTGCGCTCGTGGCAGGCCAGGCAGTCGATGTTCTTCGGGTCCTTGAAGTCGAAGGTGTCGTCGGCCCAGCCGTAGCCGGCGTGGCACTTGTTGCAGGACCGGTTGTTTCCCGGCGCATAAATGCAGAAATTATTGATGACGTTCTTCTTGCCCACGGCGATCGACTGGTCGCCGTGGCCGGGGACCGGCGCCGGCTTGCCCAGCCAGGTGAAGTGCCGGTTGGCCATCATCTGCGTCGCCGCGGCGGGGTGGCAGGACAGGCACTTCTCGGTGACCGCCTGCGGCGTCTCGAAGGGGCCAGAGATGACCGGCGAGTGATCGAAGTGGGCCCGGACCTGCGCCTTGCGGATCGCCGACCGCGGACTCTCCTTGGGTGCAGGCCGCAGCGTCATGGCTACGGCTACGCCTGCCACCAGCGAGACCAGGGTCGCGGCCACCAGCACGCCGACTCGCGCATGTCCGTCTGTCATGGGTCCTCGGTCTTCCAGTCGTTCGACGCCTGGGGCCGATTGGCGCGCCGCCAACCGGACTCCCGATGGTAGCGGCCTGATGTCTTCCTGCGCCCAGCGGCTTGGTCCGACACTCCACAGACGGCAAGCGTTGCGTTTGAGCGACTGTCGTTGAAAAGGGTTCGGAAACACCCAAACGGGTGTCTCGGGTGAGGCTGGGGCACCTGCGTTTCGCGGTCGTTTCCAGGGTGTACCCTCGCAGGCATCGAGGTCTGGTGGACGTCCTGGCAGGGCCCGCCGAGACCGTTGCAGCGAAGAGAAGCCACCCAGAGGACCCGTCATGCTCACGCTCGCGCTCGCCGTTTCGTGCTCCGTCGCCTTCATCCCCTCGGCCGCGCCAGCGCCGAGACCAGCGGCGGACGTGGTTGCGCAGGTGCTGGCCTCGCAGCGTGGCTACGGGTGCTGCACCGAGACTCTCGCCAACTGCCTCGCGCAGAAGCCTCTGTGTCCGGTGGCGGTGCGGCAGGAGGCTGCGGTGCGGCGGATGGCGGCTGCGGGAATGGGACCCGAGGCGATCGGCCGCGCGCTGGCGCAGCGGGAGCAGACGATGAACGCCGCCGGGGCCAGGGCCACGAGCCTGCTGGATCCGCGGTTCGGGGTGGGCGAGCCGACCGCGCCGGTGGTCCTCGTCCTCTATGCGTGCGGACGGAGCAAGGACTGCGCGGAGCTGGTTCCCACGCTCCATCGCGCGGTCGTCGGTGGCCGGCTCAAGGGCAAGGCGCGCCTGTTCGTCCGCCCCTACTTCCCCATCGAAGGCGAGGCGGCCAGCGCATGCGGGCGGGCGCTGGTGGCGGCGGCGAGCCAGGGGCGGTTCTGGCCGTTCCTGCTGACCCTCTACAACAACCAGGAGAACTTCCAGCGCTGCATGCTCAAGAAGTGGGCGGACCTGGAGGGGTTGGATCAGTGCGCCTTCCAGGCCGCGTACGACCATCCGGACACCACCACCTATCTGGAGGCGGCGCGGCGCGAGGGCGTCCAGAACCGGATCGACGCCGTGCCCGCGGCCTTCCTCGACGGCCGCCGGGTAAAGGGAGACGTCAGCGCAGAGGCGCTGATCGATCTGGCCGAGGAGGCCTTCGAGCAGCATCCGGCGTCCGAAGCGCCGCGTGCTCCGTCCAGCCCGTAGCGGCGGCTACAGGAAGAACTCCGGCTCGCGCCGGGCAGTGCAGGTGGTGCTCAGCCGCACGGCCACCGCGGAGAGTCGCGGGTCATCGAGGGACCGGGCCTTCTGCGGGCAGGCCTTGATGCAGGCGCAGCAGGAGATGCAGGTGGTGGAGTCGGTCCGGAGGGTGTCGTCGAGGCTCAGCGCGCCGGTCGGGCAGCGGGGGACGCAGGTCCCGCAGCGGGTGCAACGGCCAGGGTCGTGCGCGGGCGGCTTTGAGGTGTGCTCGGGGCGCGGCTTGTACGGGCGGTTGCCCGGGACGGCGGGCGAGGTGGTCGGAGCGTGGAGCTTCTGCCGGGACAGGAGCCCGAACTCCCTGGCGTGAGCGAGGTCGGCCACGTCGGGTCTGCCGACGGCGATGGGGGGTGGCGGGGCTGGAGAAGGAGTGCTCGCAGACGAAGGCGGCGGCGGCCATGGGAACGAGCCCTTGCTCGTTGGCGAGATCCCACAGCTCGACGAGCGCGTCGTCGAAGGCCCGGTTGCCGTAGCAGGCGATCAGCACCGCCGGGTTGCCTGCCCCGCGCACGCGTGCCAGCCGTTCGCGGGCGATGGCCGGGACCCGTCCAGCCCAGACCGGCACGCCAACGACGACTCGCTCGGAGGCGCTGAGCGTCGTCTCGGAAACGGACGGCCGGGTGAGGTCGAGCTCGCAGGTGGGAAGCCCCAGGCCCAGACCGACCTCCCGGATCACGGCGCGGGTCGTGCCGGTCGGCGAGAAGGCGATGAGCCGGGTGGACTGTGGTTCCATGGGACAGCTCCGGGCAGGGGATGGCCGACTCGTAGCGCAGAGGCTGGCGCGACGGGAAGGGAGATCCGCTGCTTCGCTTCGAGGTTCGCCGAGTCACCGCGCGTCGCGGCCGCTCACCATGGGGACGAACCGCACCGGGACGATGGGCAGCTGCGCGAAGCCCCAGTCGGTGCGCGTGTACAAGCGCAGCTCCTGGTCGGCCTGGCCCACGGGGATGACCAGCCTGCCGCCCATCGCAAGCTGCTCGAGCAGGTTCGCCGGCACGCGGGGAGGCGCGGCGGTGACCACGATGGCCGCGAAGGGGGCCTCCTCCGGCCAGCCGAGGTAGCCGTCGCCCTCGCGGACGGTGACGTTGCTGTACCCGAGCCGCGCGAGTCGTGCCCGCGCGCTGCGCGCCAGCTCGGGGACGAGCTCCACGGAGAAGACCCGCGCTCCCAGCGCGTCGAGCACCGCGGCCTGGTAGCCAGAGCCGGTGCCGATCTCCAGGACCTTGTCCCCAGGCTCGACCCGCGCGAGCGCGGTCATGAGCGCCACGATGTACGGCTGGGAGATGGTCTGCCCCGAGCCGATGGGGAGCGGGTGATCCTCGTAGGCGTCGTCCTGGTCGGAAGGGGCGACGAACGCGTGGCGGGGCACCGTGCGCATGGCCTCGAGGACGCGGGCGTCGGTGACCCCACGCGCGGCGATCTGCTCTTGGACCATCCGCTCGCGAGCGTCCCGGAGAGCGGTGCCGCCGGCGGCGGCACAGTCGCACCCCGTGGCGTCGAGTGCAGCCAGGGACAGCAGCGGCAAGAGGCCCGGACGCATGGTGCGAGTATGGGCGTGGTGCGGCGGCGTGAGCGTGGCTCTCAGGGGCGGCGCTGGGCGGACCCGTCCGCGGAGGGGCCGGTGAAGCTGGACCAACCCCCTGCCTTCGCGAGCTGGCGGCCGAACCCGCGGCTGCGGTTACGAAGTCCGCCCTTTGGGGGCAGGGGCTCACTTCTTGGGCAACCGCAGCCCGAGCCTCCCTTCCACTGGCTTGCGCGCGAAGTAGAAGCCCCAGGTCGGCGTCACCTGGGGCTCGCCTTCCCAGCCGTAGTTCTCGAGTTCGATGCTCGCAGAGAACCGGACCCGTGCCTTGGCCGGGAAATCGATGGCAAGGGGTCTTGGCGGCTCGGGCGGGTAGAGCTTGCCCGTGTACTTCACCGCCGGTTCTCCGCCGAGCCCCAGCGTGAACGGGCTCGTACCGCCGTAGGGAAACGCGCCTCCGTACGGGTTCACCACCACGCGCACAGTCTTCTCGGTGGGGTTCTCCACCACCAACTCAGCATGGGGCTCCTCGGGACTGTCTCTCTGGGCCGTCGGCAGGTGGCGTGGCGTTGCCGAGCTTCGCTGCGTCGGGCGCTCGATTGCCCGAAGCGTACCGTCCCACGCCTTGTTTGGGGGGTCGGTTGACATCGTGTGTGCCAGACACCATCATGGTGTCGCTGAGACACGAAGAAGCGAGCGGCGGCGCGACCGGGCGCCGCGTGAGGAGGAGTGCATGTTCGGCATTGAGTACCTGAAGGCCACGCCCACGACCTACGTGCTGCACTTCAAGGCGGGGAGGGTGAAGCGGGAGGGTGCAGGCCTTTCGTTCTTCTATTACGGCCCGACCTCGACGGTGGTGGAGGTGCCGCTGGCCACCGCGGACGTCCCCTTCGTCTTCCAGGAGGTGACCAAGGACTTCCAGGCGGTGACGGTGCAGGGGCAGCTCACCTACCGCGTCGCGGACCCGAAGCGGCTGGCGGGGCTGCTCGACTTCTCGGTGGACGCGCGGGGCGACTTCCGGTCGGAGGACCCGAAGAAGCTGGAGGAGCGGCTGGTGCAGGCCACGCAGGTCCTGGCGGCGGCGGTGATGGCCCGGCTGGCGCTGCGCGAGGCGCTGGCGGCTTCGGAGGCGCTGGTGGCCGAGGTGACCGAGGGGCTGCGCAAGTCGGAGGCGGTGCGGATGCTGGGGGTCGAGCCGCTGAGCCTGTCCATCCTCGGGGTGCGGCCGACGCCGGAGATGGCGCGCGCGCTCGAGGCGGAGGCGCGCGAGCAGCTGCAGCGCGAGGCGGACGAGGCCATCTACGCGCGCCGCAACGCGGCGGTGGAGCAGGAGCGGACGATCAAGGAGAGCGAGCTCAACACCGAGATCGCGGTGGAACAGAAGAAGCGGGAGATCCGCGAGAAGCAGATGGCCGCGGAGATCGCCGTCGAGGAGCAGCGCACCGCGCTCATCACCAAGCGGGTGGAGAACGACAAGCAGGACTCGGACAGCCGCGCCTACGCGCTCGAGGCGACGCTGAAGCCGCTGAAGGACGCGGACTGGAAGACGCTGATGGCGGTGGCGTCGGGCGGCGGCGACCCGAAGATGATGATCGCCCTGGCCTTCCGCGAGCTGGCCGAGAACGCCAACAAGATCGGCGAGCTGAACGTGAGCCCCGACCTGCTCAAGTCGCTGCTCTCCAAGTAGGGGACTGCCGAAGGGAAGGAGCGCGCCGTGTTCGAGAAGATCGTCCTGGTGACGCGGAAGACGCGGCTGCAGCAGTTGGTGGAGCGCTTCAACAGCCGGGCGCAGGCGAAGTTCTACATCGAGCACGCGGGCGGCGACTTCGCCGACTACGTGGCCGAGGACGACGCCTACGCCCGGTCGCTGGAGGCGCTGCACCGCACCCTCGACCTGGGGCTCAGGGTGCAGCAGGTGGAGCGCGGCCTCATCCCCACGTTCCTCTTTGCCCCCCGCGACCTGGTCGTGGCCGTGGGCCAGGACGGGCTGGTGGCGAACGTGGCCAAGTACGTGGGCGCCCAGCCCATTGTCCCGGTGAACCCGGACCCGACGCGCTTCGACGGCGTGCTGCTGCCGTTCAGGCCACCCCAGGCGAGGGAAGCGGTACACCGCGTGCTCATCGGCAAGGCGAGGGTGCGGGAGATCACCCTGGCGGAGGCGAGGCTCGCGGACGGGCAGCGGCTGCTGGCCTTCAACGACCTCTTCATCGGCGCCCGGACGCACGTCTCCGCCCGCTACAAGATTGGCCGGGGCAAGGCCTCGGAGTCGCAGAGCAGCAGTGGGGTGCTGGTCTCCACCGGCGCGGGCTCCACCGGATGGCTGTCCTCGGTGTTCAACATGGCGGCGAGCGTCGCCAGCTTCACCGGCGGGACGGTCGGCGCGCCGCCGCAGTTGGGGTGGGAGGACCCGCGGCTGGTGTTCGTGGTGCGCGAGCCCTTCGCCAGCCGCCACTCGAAGATCGGCACCGTGGCGGGCATCCTCGAGCCGGGCGAGCGGCTGGCGCTGGAGTCGCAGATGCCCTCGGGCGGGGTGATCTTCTCGGACGGGGTGGACGCGGACGCGGTGGAGTTCAACTCGGGCGCGCTCGCCAGCATCGGGGCCGCCGAGCAGCGGACCCGGCTCGTGGTGGGGTGACGGCTGGTCACCGCGCGGCGGCTCGCGCAGAATCCGCGGCGCCATGCGCGAACTGTTCCTGCTCGACCCGGCGGTGGTCTTCCTCAACCACGGCTCCTTCGGTGCCTGCCCCGCCGAGGTGTTCGCCGAGTACCAGCGCTGGCAGCTCGAGCTGGAGCGCAACCCGGTGGAATTCCTGGGTCGTCGCTCCGCCGAGCTGCTGCGTGAGGCCCGCGCGGTGCTCGCGGGCTTCCTGGGCACCGGGCCGGAGAAGCTGGTCTTCGTCCCCAACACCACGCACGGCGTGAACACCGTGACCCGGTCGCTGCGGCTCGCCGAGGGCGACGAGGTGCTCACCACCGACCACGAGTACGGCGCCTGCGACAACGCCTTCGTGGAGGCGTGCCGGCGCACCGGGGCGCGCTACGTCCGTGCGACCATCCCGCTGCCGTTCGAGGCCTCGACCTTCGCCGACCGGGTGTGGGCCTGCGTCACGCCCCGCACCCGCGTCCTCTACCTGAGCCACGTCACGTCGACCACCGCACTGATCTTCCCGCTCCAGGATCTGCTCGCGCGGGCACGGGCCGCGGGAGTCCTCACGTTCGTGGACGGCGCGCACGCCCCCGGGCAGGTCCCGCTCGCGCTCGACGCCCTGGGGGCCGACCTCTACGTGGGCAACTGCCACAAGTGGCTCTGCGCGCCCAAGGGAGCCGCGTTCCTCTGGGCCCGACCGGAGCACCACGCCTGGCTCGACGGGCTCGCGGTGAGCTGGGGCTACAGCGCCGAGGTGGCCGGTCACACCGGGTTCGACGCGTACACCGGCGCGACGCTCCTGGAGCGGCGGCACCAGTGGCAGGGCACCCGGGACCTCTCGCCCTTCCTCACCGTCCCCACGGCCATCGCCTTCTGGAGACGGATGGGCTGGGAGCAGAACCGCCTGCGCTGCCACTCCCTCGCAGTGCGGGTGCTGCACCGGGCCTGCGAGAAGACGCGCCTCGCGCCCATCTGCGCCGACGACGACTTCGCCCAGATGGTCGCCATCCCCGTGCCGCGCACCGACCCGGCGGCGCTCAAGGCGCGGCTCTTCGACGAGCACCACCTCGAGGTCCCGGTCACGACCCACGGCGACCAGACGTTCGTCCGCGTGTCGGTGCAGGCCTACAACACCGAGGCGGATCTCGACGCGCTGCTCGCGGCGCTGTGAAATCGCCGCACGCCGGACGATCGCCGCGCAATCGGGCAGGGTTCGGGGCGTAGAGCGACGCAGGCGTGACGAGCGCCCGGGAGGAACGCAATGCAGGCGGAGAAGCAGGCCTTCGTGGAGATGGGAAAGGTGGCGCTGGTGGGCGTCTCCCGCGGCGCCGGGTTCGGGAACCAGATGCTCAAGTCGCTGCGCGCGCGCGGCTACCAGGTGTTCCCGGTCAACGCCGGCGCGGACGAGGTGCACGGGGAGCGCTGCTTCCGTCGCCTCGACGACCTGCCGGAGAAGGTCGACGGGGTGATCACCGTGGTGCAGCCCACGGAGACGGCGAAGGTCGTTGCCGACTGCGCCCGCCTCGGCATCAGCCGCGTGTGGATGCAGCAGGGCTCCGAGTCGCCCGAGGCGGTGAAGCTCTGCGAGGAGGAGGGGATCGCCGCGGTGTGCGGTGCTTGCGCGCTCATGTACATGCGCCCACGCGGCGGCCACGCCTTCCACGCCTGGCTGTGGCGGGTGCTGGGGAAGGAGTGACTCACTGCCCGCAGCGGCTGGTCGTGCCGTGGGCGGCCTGCGCCTTGAGCAGCGTCAGCTCGTCGGTGGTGGAGCGCAGCCGGTCGGCGAGCGAGATGGCCAGGGCGCGCAGGAACATCGCGGCGGGGTAGGGCGCGTCCACCAGCGCGGAGTCCAGGGCGGCGACCGAGAGCACCAACACCTCGCAGTCGGTGGCGGCGCTGACGGTGGCGGTGCGCGGGGCCTCCAGCAGCATGCCGAGCTCGCCGAAGTGCGCGCCCGGGCCCAGCTCGACCACGTCGGCGCTCTTGGAGACCTTCACCCGCCCGCTCTCGACCAGGAAGAAGCAGTCGGCGGGGTCCCCCTCGCGCGTCACCACCTCGCCGGCGCGGAAGCTGCGTCGCTCGAAGTTCTCGGCCAGGCGGGCGAGGGTCGGGCCGTCCACGTCGGCGAAGAGCGGGTGCTGGCTGAGCGTCGCGGCGATTCCCATGGGCCCCTCCGGTGCGAGCCGCAGAGCCTACCACCGGCGTCGCGGCTCACGCAGGCCGGGTCCCGGTCAGGAGCACCGCTGGTGCGAGCCAGAGCCGGGCGGTCCGCACTGGCGCGAACCCAGCGTCGGCAAGCCAGCCGCGGAGGGTCGACTCGGGCCAGGTGCGGGCCCCGGAAACCATGAAGAAGAAGAGCTCCCCGAACCCGGCCCCGAACGAGAGGTTCCCCTCCGTCGGGCGGTACTCGGCCTCCTGGATCGCGACCATCCCGCCCGGCGCGAGGGCCGCCAACGCGCGCTGGACGGCGTCACGGCACTCCGGCTCGCTGGCGTTGTGCAGGACGTTGAAGAGCAGGATCAGGTCGTAGCCCTCGCCCCACTCAGCGGTGCGCAGGTCCCCCTCGCGGAAGGTCACCCGCGCAGACATACCCGCCTCCTGGATGATCTCGCGGCCGTGGACCGCCGCCTCCGGGAGGTCCAGCACCTCGGCGATGGCCTCGGGGTGGCGCGCGCAGAAGGCGCAGGAGTAGAGCCCGTGCCCACCGCCCACGTCGAGGATGCGGCGGAGCGGGCGTCGCGGCTTCACCCGGCGGACGATCTCCCGGCCCGCGGGCCGAGCGAAGGTCCCCAGCCCGCGCAGGTAGCGCCGCCAGGACTCGGGAGTCATCACGCCCGGGTCGTGCAGGCGGATGCCGGTCCCGGTGCGGACGGCGTCCTCGAGGTGCATGGCCCAGTTCCAGAGCTCCTCGACGAAGAGCAGGGCGTCGCGCATCGAGTGGGGGGAGTTGCGGGAGAGCCAGCGGCGGGCGCTGCCGCGCAGCGAGTAGACGCCGTGGTCGCGCCGCAGGCAGCCGAGCCCGTTGAGCGCGCGCAGCAGCCTCTCCAGTCCCTCGGCCGACACCCCGAGGCGGGGCGCGAGGGTGGGGGTGTTCGCCGGCCCGTCGCTGAGCGCGTCGAAGACGCCCAGCTTCGCTCCGGCGAGCAGGAGGCGGGACGACCACAGTCCCCAGGCCCCCAGCACCACCGGCTCGGGGACGAAGCCGAGGCCGAGGGCCAGGGACTCCGCCGGGTTGTCTGCGACGACTCCCACGCGCATGCGGGCCTCCGCGATGGTGGACGGCATACGGAGGGTAGCCGAAGCTGCGATGAATACCTGCGCGGGGGCTGCCGTCCTCGCTGCCCCAGGCCGGACAGAAAGGTTGCACACCATGCTACGCACCACGCTGATCGCCGCAGTGCTCACCGCCGGACTCGTCGCCTGCGGCGGACAAGAGACCCCGCCCACGCCACAGCCCGTCGCCGATACGGTCCTGAAGGGGAAGATCGCCGGGCTGGCCTTCGAGGCCAAGGGCGCGGTCGCCCGTCCCGACTCGTTCAACGAAGGGAAGATGCGCATCGAGATCGGCCCGAAGGCCCTGACCTGCGCGGACTTCAGCTTCGGCGAGGAGCCGCACATCCTGCACTCCACGGAGTGGACCGAGGGCGCGGCGTACGACCTGAGCCTGCAGAAGAACCTCACCTTCGTGAACAAGGAGAGCGACGGGAGCTACATGAACGACGTCGCGACCACCGGCCGCGTGGAGATCGCCAAGGCGCCCAAGACCGGGACCGGCCGCATCCGCATCCGCGCCAGCACCACCGACAGCTCGGTGGAGGGCGCGATCGACGTGGTGGTCTGCGAGAAGTAGGGCGCTTTCCGGGAGGACTGGGTTCGGCTCTACGCCAGCGGCACGCGCTTGTAGGCGCGGACCCGGGCCCAGTCCACCGTGCCCACCTTCACGCCCGAGCCGCCGGCGGACTCGATGGTCTGGCCGTTGCCCAGATAGATGACCACGTGCCCGATGCCGTTGTGCGGCTGGTAGACGATGAGGTCGCCCGGCTGGAGCTGGTCCCTGCCCACGGTCTGCAGGAAGCGGGTGTCGGTGGCCATCGTCCCGGACGAGTAGAGGCCGTGGGCGGCGAGGTCCACGCCGAGCTGCCGGTAGGCCGCGACCACGAACCCGGAGCAGTCGAAGACGCGCGTGCCCTTGGGGTAGTTCCACACCGTCCCCGAGCCGTTCTCGCTCTGGTGCGGCTTGCCGTCCCACAGCACCTCGCCGAAGCGGAAGGGGTTCACCGCCGCGTAGGGGCTGCCGATCATCGAGCGGCACCAGTATCCCCTGGACGCCGGCGGACGCGGGCCCGGTCGGACCGGTCGGACCGGTCGTTGCGGGCGAATTCAGCGCGGCCCAGGTCGTCGCGTCGACCACGCCGGAACCGGCGAGGCCGTGCGCGCGCTGGAAGGCGACCACCGCACGACGCGTGACCGGACCGAACTGGCCGTCGAGGGGGCCGGGAGACTGTCCGTGCGACTGGAGCCGGGTCTGCAGCGTGCGCACCTGGTCGCCCACGTCTCCCCCGCGCAGCGTGGGCAGGCCCGGCTGGCTCGGAGGGGCGGTCGTCGAGCCCTTCAGCGCCTGCAGGGTCTGCGGCCCGACGCGGCCGTCCACCGCCAGGCCGCGCGCACGCTGGAAGGCCCGCACGGCGGCCTCGGTCTTGGGGCCGAAGTCCCCGTCGAAGCCGTGGGGGTCGAAGCCTGCGGCGGCAAGCAGTCGCTGGGCCTCGAGCGCTGCGGGGCCACGGCTGCCCTTGGCGAGCATCCCGGCCTGGGCCGCAGGGGCGCTGGCCGGCTGGGGACGCAGGGCGCCCCAGGTCTGTGGCCCGACGCGCCCGTCGATGACGAGACCGCGTGAGCGCTGGAAGGCGCGGACTGCCTCGAGGGTCTTGGGGCCGAAGTAGCCGTCGAAGCCGTGGGGGTCGAAGCCGGCGGCGGCGAGCGCGCGCTGCAGCTCCACGACCTGGGCGCCGCGGGCGCCGAGGCCCAGCATGGCGACCGGGACGTTGCCGGAGGGGGTGCGGTTGCTGACGGACTGGACGGTCACGGCGGGCTCCCTTGTGGTGGTTCCATGGGGATTGTCCGGGGCGCAACGGCCGGGTTGAGCGCCCAGGGCGCGTGCTGCGACAAATGTCGGGGGACCGGCCGGTGGGATACTCGACGCCGAAGTGGAGGCTCCATGGAACGCGTGCTCCTCGTGCTGTCGCTGCTCCTCACCGGCTGCCCGGAGTCGACGGGCGTGACCGATGGCGGCCTGCCGCTGGCCGACGCCGCTGCCCCGACCGACGCGGCAGCCTCCGATGCCGGGATGGCCGACGCGGGGTCGACCGCCGATGTGGGCGGTGCCGCCGACGCAGGGGGCGTCCCAGACGCTGGCGCCCTCGTCGCGGTGGTCGGCGCTCGCTGCCGTGTCTTCGAGCGCCTCGCGGTGATCACTGTCGGAGACGAGGGCGGGCCGAGCCGCTCGCTGAGCGCCTCGTTCCAGGACAAGCCGGATCCCTGGGTCGGCCAGCCCGAGCTGAGCGACTCGAGCTGCCGGTTCCACCAGGCCTGGAGCGGCACCTGCGACGGAAAGCCTGAGTGCGCCTCGGGCCTGGCCTGCAGCCACACGGGGACCTGCGTCGCGTTTCCGGCGCCCGTGCCAGGGCTGGCGGTCACCGTCCACGGCGCCAGCACCTCCCAGCGACTCGAGGCGAAGCCGGACGGCAGCCTCTGGGGGGACGTGACAGTGAAGGACCCGGCCCTGCGGCTGACGGTCACTGCGGGCAGCCTGCGCGTCGAGGTCCCGCCGATGGCTGTCCCCGCGGCGCTCGTGGACGCCAAGGCCGACCTCAAGGGCAGCTACGAGGACCCCCAGGCGATGGACCTGACGTGGACTGCACCGGCGGACGCTGCACACGTGCACTCGCTGACGAACATCAACCACCACGTGGGCGGGCCGACCTTCACCGAGTGCGTCGTCGAGGCGACGAAGGGCGCGCTGCACATCGACGGGGCGATGCTCGAGCCGCTCGCGGTGGTGACGGGCCTGGAGTTCCAGGCCATCCAGCACGTGCGGTTCGCCGCGGTCGACGTCCCCGGCGGTTGCGTGGAGATCCGGTTCCAGCGGACCCAGATGGTGTGGTGAGGCGGGGCCCGGGTCAGTCCACCTGGACCGAGACGTGGGCCCTCGTCACCTTCGGCCACTCGGCCGTCTTCATCCGGACTCCGCCGCCGCACTGGGTGACGCTCTTGCTCCGTGCCCGCGGCGCGAGCTTCTCGGTCTGCCAGCCGCAGTCCATGTAGGCCGCGCCCGACTCGTCTTCGAGGATCACGCGCATCCGCACCTTCACCTTGTCGTCGGAGGAGTTGCCGAGGACCAACGACACCTTCGGCCGCGTCTTCAGCGAAGGGTCGGCGAGGGCCTGCTCCAGCTCGGCGGCCGTGGGGGCGTTGACGAGCGCCACCTTCTCGACCAGCACGTTCCCCCACCTTCATGCCCACGGTGGTCTCCGAAGCGGCGAGCGGGAAGGACTGGTCGAGCGTCAGCGGAGTGACCGACGCGACGACGTGGACCTGGGCCAACGACTTCCAGGTCCCGAGCCGGAGGGGGATGCTCGGGTCGAGGTCCACCTCGAGCACCTTCTTCCCGGGGTCGGTGGTCAGGCTCTTCGAGCCCTCGAAGAGCGAGGCCCCGGAGGCGTCCTCCAGCTTCACCGTGAAGGACAGGATGGCCTTTGCCTGCTTGGGGTTGCTGACGATGAGCTTCAGGAACGGGTTCCAGTGGTCGTTGGGGTTCGACTCTGCCTTCGCCAGGTGCTCCGCCTTCGGGAGCCGGCGGAGCTCGGCTCGGTCGACCACGAACTCGCCGAGATTGCGTCCGAACGTTGCCGCGCCATCGGTGACCTTGGCGACCTCGTCGAACGGAGCGGGCTCGGCCCGGGCGGTGCCCGACGAGGCGAGGAGCAGGGCGACGACGGCGACTGTCAGCTGCTTGGGGGTCAGCATGGTCTGGGCTCCGGAAGGCCGGGGGAGCAGCTAGGGTGCCTCTGGTTCGGCCATTGCGCCAAGGAATAGTGCCCGCTGCTCTCCCGAAGGTTCAGCCCATGACCGGACGGAACTTGTACCCGTAGACGAGGAGCCCCTCGGGTTCGCAGGCCTGCAGCCGCCGCGTGACCACCTCCACCGGCATCCCGATGGTCACCTGGTCGGCCTCGACGTCGGTGAGCTGCGCGGAGACGAGGATGCCCTCCTCGAGCTGGACGAGCGCCACGGTGTAGGGACCCGCGAAGCCCTTCGGCGGGTTGCCCATCTCCGAGAAGCTGTAGACCGTGCCGCGCCCGGAGAGGGCCTGCGGCGCG
>CAZAIE010000029.1:0-2303 GCA_964485035.1 uncultured Myxococcaceae bacterium
CCAGGGCCTCGCCGAGACCGCGAAGCGCCACCCCGACGCCCCGGCCTGGGAGTTCATGGGCCGGCGCGAGACCTACGCGGGCCTCCTCGCCGAGGTCGATCGCTGCGCTTCGGCGCTGGCGGCGCGCGGGCTGACACGCGGGCAGCGGGCGACGGTCGCGCTCCCCAACACGCCGCACGCGGTGGTGGTCTTCTACGCGCTGAACAAGCTCGGGGTGGTGGCCAGCATGATCCACCCGCTCTCGGCTCCCCCGGAGATCGAGTTCTACCTGCGCGAGAGCGAGAGCACCTGGGCCATCGGCCTCGATGCCTTCTACGGCAAGTTCCGCGAGGTGCTGTCGCGCACGCCCACGCGCCGGCTGGTCCTGTGCCGCGTGCCCGACTACCTGGGCCCGCTGCAGCGGCTCGGCTTCGCGCTCACCACCGGCCGCAAGATCGCCCGCGTGCCGGCCAACCCCGACGTGCTCTGGTGGTCCGAGCTCATGGCCACCGACGCGCCGCCGGTGCCCGAGGCCCCGCTCGACCCGGACGAGCTCGCGGTCATCCTCTACAGCGGCGGGACCACCGGCAGGCCCAAGGGCATCATGCTCTCGAGCATGAACTTCAACTGCCTGGGCCAGCAGACCCTGACCCAGGCCGCGCTCGAGCCGGGGATGGGGATGCTCGCCATCCTCCCCATGTTCCACGGCTTCGGCCTGGGGGTCTGCATCCACGCCATGATGCTGGGCGGCGCGCTCTGCCTGCTGGTGCCGCGCTTCACGCCCGAGTCGGTGGCCACGCTGGTCCGCAAGCATCGCCCGTGCTTCATGGCCGGGGTCCCCACGCTCTACGACGCGCTCACGCGCTCGCCCGACTTCCTGGCCGCCGACCTCTCCTGCCTCAAGGCCTGCTTCGCCGGCGGCGACCGCGTCCCGAAGGCCATCAAGGACCGCTTCGACCAAGCGGTGAAGGCCCGCGGCGGGACCGTCGAGCTGCGCGAGGGCTACGGCCTCACCGAGTCCGTGACCGCGTGCATGGTGATGCCTGCCGGCCACTACCGCGAGAACAGCATCGGCGTGCCCTACCCCGACATGCTGGCCAAGGTGGTGGACCGCGAGACCCTCGCCGAGTGCCCGCCGGGGACCGAGGGCGAGATCTGCGTGCGCGGGCCGACGCTGATGCTGGGCTACCTGAACGACCCCGAGGAGACCGCGCGGACGCTGCGCCGGCACCCCGACGGCGAGGTCTGGCTGCACACCGGCGACGCAGGCTCCATGGACGCGGACGGGTTCTTCTGCTTCAAGCAGCGGTTCAAGCGCGTCGTGAAGGTCTCCGGGATCAGCGTCTACCCGACGCAGATCGAGGACGTGCTCCACGCCCATCCCGAGGTGGCGCTGGCGTGCGCCATCGGCGTACCGGACGAGGCCAAGCTCGCGCGCATCAAGGCCTTCGTGGTGCCCCGTGACCCGAAGCGGGCCGGCGACGCGCTTCGCGCGGAGCTGCTGGCCCACTGCCAGAAGAACCTCAACACCTGGAGCTGCCCGCGCGAGCTGGAGTTCCGCGACGAGCTGCCCAAGACGCTGGTGGGCAAGGTGGCCTTCTCCGCGCTGGAGAAGGAGGAGGCCGCGAGAGCAGGTCTCTGATCCCAGGGCGGGAATCCGTGGTCGTCCCGCCCGTCCAGCACGTCCGCACGCTCACTCCACCAGCTTCCCGGTCTCCCGCAGCGTCTGGAGGAGCCTCGGGTCCGAGCGGACGTCCGGCCCGATGTACTGTGCGCGCTTCACCGTCGCTCCCTGGGCCGTGACCTCCTCGACGATCACGTGCGGCACGGCAGGCGACAGCGACGACATCGCCGTCCAGAACGCTCCCAGGTAGATGCGCTGCTCGTCCGCCATCATCACGAACGGCCGCCCGCGCACGGACACCGGGCCCAGCTTCCCCTTCAGGCGCTCCAGGGACAAGTCCATCCCGAAGGCGAGGAAGCCGTCCCCCTGCCGGTGGTACCGGGTCTGGTCCAGGTTCATGAGCGGCTCGGGGTCCAGCGCGAGGTCCGACAGCGGCAGTGCCGCTGCCTCCACCGAGTCGACCTGCGGGTCTGCGAGCAGGTGTACCCGGAAGCGCGAGGACCACCCGTATGCGGGGACGATGGCCCCCGGGGCGTACAGGCGCGCGCCGTCGAGCGGTCCGCCACCGCGCTGGCGCAGCGTGAGGCAGCCCCGGACCTCGAGCGGGGCCTTCACCGGGTCGCCGTCGCGGGAGAAGCCCAGGGTCCCCTCGATCCAGTCCGCCGCGGCGCTTATGCCCGCTGCCGAAGTACGCACCGCC
>CAZAIE010000029.1:2313-17242 GCA_964485035.1 uncultured Myxococcaceae bacterium
CATCGATGGGCTGGTCCACCACGAACGGCCCGACCGGGATCTCGCGGAGCGGAAAGCTGGTGCCGGGAGCGGTGAGGAAGAACGTGGTGTTGTCGCCGAGCACCTCGCGGGTATGGAGGACGAGCTCCGCGCCCTCGCAGCAGTTCAGGTACACCACCGAGCCCGTCGCCGAGATGGACTTGGAGACGCCCGCCAGCGCGACCTTCGCCGTCGGTCCCTCGCAGAATTCCTCCGCGTCCGGACGACCCGCGTCGGTCGGCCAGGTAGCGTCGCCCGGCCAGCCCGCGTCGCGACCCGCATCGAGACGTGGTCCGGCATCTCCGACGCTCCCATCCCAGGAGGACGCATCCCGTTGGGAAGCAGCGTCCACGGGCCCGCTCGCGTCGGGGCGCACCGCTGCGTCGTGCCAGTCGCACGCCCAGAGGGTGGAGTCGCAGACGGGGTCGAAACAGCCGACGGAAGCCAGCAGCAACGCCAACAGGACGAGAGCGCGCATGAAACCCTCGAGACTCCGACCCGGCCCGGCAGCCGGTCGATGCCGCCGAGCTTCTCACGCCGTCCCGCCGGCCGCGACTTCAGGGCTTGGGCTTGCGCGCCGCGGCCCAGGTGAGCAGGTCGCCCATCGTGGTGAGGCGCGCCGCGTCTTCCTCGGAGATCTTGGCCTCGAACTCGTCCTCGAGCGCCATCACGATCTCGACCTTGTCGAGGTCGCTGGCGCCGAGGTCGCTGAGCTTCATCTCCGGGGGCGCGCGGTGCACCTCCTGGCCGAGCTGTTGCGCCACCACCTCGCGCACCCGCTGCTCGGAGGTTCGCGTGTCCGGACGCGCCACGCGCTTGGCTGGGGCCGGAGGAGGCCGTGCCGCGCTGGTCGGCGGCGCCGCGGGCGCGTCGCTCTTGCACCCCTTGCACCCCGAGACACCCAAAGCCAGCAGGAGCAGCAAGCTGCTCCCGCCGGTCCTGCACATGCTGGAAAGCGATTCTCTCACTCGTCCTTGCCCTTCCCCCTCTTGCCCATCTTGGAGTCAAGGTACCAGATGGCGCCGCCCTGCTCTCCGATGGCGTGCAGCTGGTCGACGATCTGCCCGACCGTGGACTCCTCCTCGATCTGCTCGGTGACGTACCACTGCAGGGCGATCTCGCTCGCGTAGTCCTTCTCCGCGCGCGCCTGCTCGAAGAGCGCGGTGATCTTCGCGGTGATGCCCTTCTCGTGGGCCAGCGTCTGCTCGAAGACCTGGGTGATGGTCCCGAACGAGGTCGGCGGCGCCGCGATGGCCTGCAGCTCGAGCTTGCCGCCGCGGTCCAGCACGAAGTCGATGAGCTTGTTGGCATGGAGCGTCTCCTCGCTCGCCTGCACGCGGAGCCAGGCCGCGAACCCGCGGAAGCTCTTCACCTCGCAGTACGCGCTCATCGCCAGGTAGAGCTGCGCCGAGGTCTGCTCCAGGTTGATCTGCGCGTTCAGGGCGTCCTGCATCGTCTTGCTGATCATGTCTGCCTCCGGACAGGGGGAGCTGGGTTGCTTGCGGCCGTTGGATGCCCAGGTCGGAAAAGTGGACCAGGGCGGCAGGCGGCTTGCATCCTCACGGGGGACCCGACCTGGAGAACGCACCGTGAAACCGACTCCCCTGCTCGCCCTGACCGTGCTCCTCGCCGCCTGCGGGGGCGGGACCACGCCCCCCGCCGGCACGAAGATCCTCATCAACGAGGTGACGCCCTCGAACCTCGCAGGCTGCGCAGACGAGCAGGGCGAGAAGGACGACTGGATCGAGCTGTACAACCCGGGTGACGCCGCGCAGGACCTCGAGGGCTACTACGTGACCGACGACCCCGCCTCCCCTCTCAAGGCGCGGCTCGCGAAGGGCCTGGTCGTCCCCGCGAAGGGCGTGCTGGTGCTCTGGGCCGACAAGAGCCCCGAACAGGGCGCGGCCCACCTCCCCTTCAAGCTCGATGCGCAGGGCGAAGCCGTGCAGCTGCGCAACCCCAAGGAGGAGCTGCTGGACGAGGTGAGCTGGAAGGACGCTGTCAGCGACACGAGCTGGGCCCGCTTCCCGGACGGCGAGGGCGACCTGGTGCACTGCGCGGCCGCCCCGTCCTGTGGCGCCCTCAACGGCGCAGCCTGCGCCAAGTAGTCGTCGTCTGGGCCTCGAAAATCTGAGGGCCGGCGTCACGCGTGCCGCGCCCGAGCACGGAGAACGTGATGACCGGCCGCACCTGCATGCTCGCGCTGCTGCTCCTCGCTGCCTGTCCGGAGAAGGCGGTCGAGCCCTCCCAAGACGCGAGCGAGCCCCCGGACGCCTCCACGGGAGCAACCGACGGCGCGAGCGGGAGCCAGGACGCGAGCACCGTGATCGACCTCGACGCCGGCACGAGCGTGGACGCCAGCGGGTCCGGGACCGACTCCGGGTTCCAGTGGCCGCTGCCGACGGGGAGCATCACGATCACCCCGTCGCCGTACTGGAAGAACGAGATCGCCCTGCCCGACGAGCCCTTCCGCAGCCCCCCGGTCTGGACCGACCAGGGCGTGCAGTCGCGGTGGGTGAAGTTCCTGGTGCTGATGCGCGACCCGTCGAAGGTCTACTTCCAGGACACCGTGAAGTACCCCTTCCACTCGCCGTTCGCGGTCGCGCTGATCGACCCGTTCAAGGGCCTGTCCATCGCCGAGTTCGACCGCGTGGCGCTGCACGAGCAGGGGCAGGAGGCCATCCTCGGCGCGGTGCTCCTCCCGCCCCGCGCGGACGTCCTCGAGTACGGCATCCAGCTCGTGCGCCAGGAGCCGTACCACCCGGAGATGGTGCGCATCCTGGTGGACCTCGTGCGCTCGGCGGTGACGGGCCCCACGGGGCTCCGTGCCTTCTACATGCCCACCTTCGAGCAGCAGGCCTCCGCGGAGGCGAATCGCGCGTGGCTCGAGGCGCGCGGCGTCTTCGTGTCCTCGCCCGACCGCTGGAGCTCGACCGATGCGTGCTACGCGCGAGGCTGGGCGCTGGGGCGGCTGCGCTACGTGGCCCCGGACGACCTCGACCTCGCGTGGTCCGAGGGGCGCCTCGACTGGGGCGACGTGCTGCTCACCGACGCCGTCCCCGAGCGCCTCCCGCACGTCGCGGGGATCGTCGCGCTCGAACCCTCCTCTCCGGCCACCGAGGTCGCGCGGCGCGCCGCGTCGGCGCAGGTGCCGTTCATCCACCTCGGGCCCGGCGCAGCAGCGGAACAGGCGCGCCGGCTGGCCGCGGCAGGCAAGGAGGTGGTGCTGCGCTCCTGGCACTCCGGAGGCTGCAACCCCGAGGTGCTCGACGTCGAAGGGCTGCTCGGCAGCGACCAGCGGACAGGGCTACAGGCGCTCGAGCCCGAGACGAAGCTCGTCGCCTCCAAGAGCCCGGCCGGAGTCCTCGCGGGCCCCGTGGACGGGCTGCGTCCCGCTGATGCGGCGAAGTGGGGCGGACGCTCGGCGAACTTCGGCCTGGTCCGCAAGGGCACGCCCACTGCCACTCCGGCTGCGGCCGCGCTCTCGCTCGACCTGTGGGACGCGTTCCTCTCCCAGCAAGTGCAGGGAACGACGCTGCGCGCGGCGATCGACGCGCGGGTCTCGCGGCACACCTGGCCTCCCTCCGACCGCGCGCTGCTCCTCTCCGACCTCGCCGCCGTCCGCGAGCTGATCCTCACGCAGGCAGCCCTCACGCCAGCGCAGCGACAGGCGGTCGAAGGTGCGCTCTCCGGGTTCACCCCTACGCTGCCCGTCGAGGTCCAGCCCTCGACGAACGTGGCCGACACCCTGGAGCACGGCGCACCGGGCCTCTATCGCGGCGCGGTCGGCTGCCTGGCCGACGACCTGGACGCGGACGCTGTCGGACCGAGCGCGTGCAACCCGGCCGAGCCGGAGGAGCGCGGCGTGTACCGGGCGCTCCTGGAGATGTTCGCGGGCTTCTACTCGCCCGACGCGTTCCTCGACCGCCGACGGGCCCAGGTCGACGAGGCCAGCGCGGCGCTGGGCGCCCTGCTGCTCCAGTCGGCGCCGACCTCGAAGTGGGAGGCCAACGGCCTCGCGACGCTGTACTCCACCAGCGCGTCCTCGCTCCACGTCGACCTCTACAGCCAGGTCGGCGCGGTGCCAGCCGTGCGAGCGAACGCCCCGGCCCCGGAGATTGCGTACGTCTACGTCGCGTCCTTTGGCACCTACCCCGAGCTCCGACAGCCCTCGGGGCTCGTCCCGCTCGGCGCGCACGTGCTGACCTGGGAGGACGACTACAAGGCGCTCGCAGGTCTGCTCCAGAAGGTCGTCGCCGAGTACCAGGCCATCCGTCCGGGTTCGGGGCTGCGGCTCGAGGTCGAGTACCGCAAGCTCGCGGGAGCCGGGCTGCAGCTCACGACCGTGCGCGAGCTCCCGCCCTTCGTCACGACCGAGACCGTCCCGACCTTCCTCGTGGACCAGCCGCGGCCGCGCTGCGTCTTCCAGGGCGAGTACGGCGACGTGCTGGCGAACCACCGGCTCAAGTCGCGCTGGGCGCTCGAGGCGCGCAGCACCTGGCTCACGCCGGCCGACCTCGCGACCCCGCTGTTCGACTCGATCACCGTCGACTCGCTCGCGGGGGGCGCCATCACCCGGCTCTCGGGCGCGCCCGGACAGCTCGCCGGAGCCAGGCACACCACGCAGGACGACCGGGTGGCCGACTCGTGGACGACCGGGGCCGGGGCGGCCCTGCGCACGCACACACTCGAGTCCATGGTGAGGACCAAGGCGCGCCCGGACGAGAGCCCGGTGGTGACCCTGGGCGACTTCTGGGTGCACTACACCGTTACTTATGCGACCCCGGTTCCGGGCTTCGACTGGAACGATCAGCCGACCACGATCAGCACCGAGACGGTGCAGCTCGGCCGCTGTCCCGAAGACCTGCTCCCGAGCGACTACGGGACGCTGCAGGAGCGGACGTTCCCGGGCGCGCGAGGGCTCTCGGTCTCGACGAGCTTCTGGTGGCCCCCGGCGCCTACCGGCGCGAGCGCGGGCTACACCGCGCCGCTGGTCCGCTTCCGCGAGACGGTGCTCTCCGGGCTGACCACCTCGCCCCTCACCGTGCGCGGCTACTGGGCCCAGACCTACCGGCCCGACCACCACAACTTCTCCGAGAGCTTCCTGTTCGAGCCGAGGCTCGGGGAGGAGGCCGACGCCCAGCTTCTCGCCGAGCTCGCGGCCAAGGACATCGCCGCGGTGCTGGTGCGCGGCACGCCGGATTCCCCGCGGTTCTGGGTGGTGGGGAACGACGGCGCCCTCCGGGCGTGGTGAGCGCCGTCGTCCTTCGTAGCCAGAGGTTCACTTGGGAAGGCGGTACGCCGCGTCGCCGATCCCGAGGTAGACAGCGTCCTGGCCGACGAACATCGAGTGGCGCAGGACCCCGGTCTTCCCGAGAGGCAGCGTGGCCATCGTGGTCACCGCGCTGCCATCGAGGTTGGCCCTGATGAGTTCGGCGCGGATGATCGTCCTCACGTCAGCGTTCGGGTCGAAGGAGCTGTGCTCCACGACCCAGTACAGGTGACTCGCGTCGCCTTGCATCGCCACGACCTGGCGGTCCTCCACATCGACGCCGAGCTCGACCCGGGTGATCACGTCTCCCGAGGGGAGAAGCTCCGCGAGGACCGTCGAGCGGGGCGCGAAATCGTCGACCCGCTGGTCCAGGAAGAAGACCCGGCTGTCTGCGGTCGTGACGAAGAAGGGCCCGCTCCACGGCCGGGTCCCCCTGGCACGCTCGACCACCGGCCCGCCCTGGACCGAACGCTGGGAGAGCGCGTGGGGTGCTCCGACCTGGTTGCCGCAGCCGCTTCCGCTCACGAAGCCGCGCGGCCGGCCGGTCCAGAGCAGGCTCCCCTGCACGAGCCCGAGACCATCGAGGTCCTCCATGCCCTCGACGACCGTCTGGATTTCGCCGCCGGCCTTGAGCACGCGATAGACCCGCGTCTCTGCGAACCCCGCGAAGGAAGACTCCGCGACCCAGGGCTCGGTCCAGTACACCGAGTCGTCGGCGACGACGAGCCTGGCGCCCGCCTCCTGGGTCCAGCGTCCGAGCGGCGTGAGGAGCGTCTGCTGCGTCCCGTCCTTGCTCACGCGGGCGATCACGAGATCGCTCGCGCCGGCGTCACCCTGCACATAGAGGTCCTGCCCGTCCGTGGCGATGGCGTAGACCGGGCCGAGTGTCCTGCCGGGCCCTGTCAGGGCGGTCACCGGTCCTCCGTTGAGTGGGAAGCGCAGCAGCCCCGCGGTGGTTGCGAGGTAGACCGCCTGGGAGTCGGCAACCAGCCCCCAGATCTGGTCTTCCTCGCGCGTCGACCGGGCGACGAGTTCGGGGGCTGCCGGTGGAGTCGTGCTCACGACGCCGGCGGTGAACGTCGCGCCAACGGGAACGAGCGGCTCCTGCGCACACCCTGTGAGCGCCAGGACGAGGTTGGAGAAGACGAAACCGAGGACGGCAGAACGAAGGGACATGGCGGGACGCTCCGTGCAGGGGCCGTGCTGGCCAGGACTGCTTCGGAGTGTCCCGGGCCGATCGGCGCGGCTCAGGATTCGCCTGCTGCCGCAGAGCCTTCGGTCAGTCAGATCAGAAGACGTCGTACCCGACCGCGATCCCCACGCCCCAGAGCGAGCCGCCCGGGAAGAGCCCGAATTGACCCTGCAGGCCAACCGTGACCCCCCGCCTCCGCCGAGAGGTCGGATTCGGTCCGGGAACGCCGTCGACCCGCAGGATCCCTCCGCCACCCATGCTGCCGTTGCTCCCGCCGAGCCCCACCGGGTGCAGGGCCCAGATGAGTGTTGGGCCCAGCGCCACCTGAAGCCGATGCCAGAAGGTGGCCTCGACCAGCGTCCCGGCCCCGAGAAACGGCAACCAGTAGTTGGTCTGGGACGTACACGAGCTCCAGTCACAGCTGGGCCCGCGCAGCGTGTTTCCCACCATCGCACTGGCCTGGAGATAGACCGCGAGGTTCTCCGTGAACTGGGCCCCCAGCCGCACCTGGGCCTCGAACGCCATGAGCGATTCCTGGTCGCCATGCACGAGCTGGGCAAATGGCGCCCACTCGACCCCGCCGCCCAGGCGCAGCCGGGGACCAGAGAACGGCAGGGGTCCGGGCTCGGCCTCGACCCGCAGGGGCTTCTCTCCCGGGTCCAGGCGGAGCTGCCGGTTCCGGCGGATGAACAGACGCTGCTTGAACTGCCCGGCGACCTCCAGTTCGTGCCGCCCGGGAGCAAGGAGCAGCGCACAAGGCGACTCGCAGACGGCGGCTCCATCGACGAGGACGGCCCGCGCCTCCGGGAACCCGAGGCGCAGCAGCGTGGCGGGCACCGCCTCGTCCCTCCCAACCCAGACCATGCCGCGAGTCCCCGCCCAGACGAACAGATCCTGCTCGTAGGAACCTCCCTCGTGGAGGACGGCGAGGCGGCGCCAGCCGGGCTGAACCGCGAGCGTGCAAGGGGTGCGTCCGCTCGCTCCGGTGTCCAAGGTGACGGTGTAGACCACCTCGGCCGCAGTTGAGGCGAAGTCGACCTCCACCACCTCGTCGCTCCTCTCGGCGACTGCGGCCCCCGGCAGGAGGGCTGCCGCCGCGAGCGCAGCCAGCACGAGGACCCTGGCGGAGAAACGAACGCCGACCTCGAAATCCCAAAGCGGGGCAGCCCAGCCCCAGCCCACTCGTGGATGACTGCGAATGTTGGCGAGCCGCATGGAACCCTCCCCAGAGCAGCACGCATCCACCGTGCCGGGTCCTCGCTCCCCGGGTGCCCGAGGTCAGCGTGCCAGCCATCGCCTTGCGTGCCAGGCCCGGCACACGCAACCCGCCACCCTTCCGACGCGATGATGTATGAGTCTGTCGGCACTCAGGGTCCTGTCATCCCGGGTGTTTCCCCATCTCTCGCCTGGTGCTCCTCATGAACCGTCCGCCGGCAGTCCTCGTCGCGCTGCTTCTGACTCTGCTCTCCGGCTGCGAGGACGACCGCTCCCAGTACATCCGCGAGTACTGCGACCAGACCTGTCTCTGCTGCGCCCGCACCGGCCTGCCGAGGGACGGCGAGCGCTGCCGCTCGACGATGGCCTCCGGGACCGAGGGCCTGGTCTTCCACCCCGAGGTCGGTGAGCGGTGCCTGGCCGCGCTCCGCGCCGCGTCCCCGGCCGACTACTGCCTGGGCGCCCTCCCGCTCAGCCCTGCCGCCTGCGTGGGAGTCTTCACCGGCACGGGCTCCCGACAACCCGGCGAGTCCTGCGCCTCCCACGCGGACTGCGCTCCCGTGGCCGGCGCCAACTCCTGTTTTTTTGGCCGCTGCTTCGCGACCGTCTACGTGAACACGATCGGGGGCGAGTGCCAGCTCGATTCCTCCGCGAGCACGGCACGTCTCTGCGTGGGCGGGCTCTTCTGCGACCAGTCTGGGACCTGCCAGAAGGCCCGGGCCGAGAGCGAAACCTGCACCCCGGAATCGCCATGCGCCCAAGAGCTCTATTGCGATCCCACCGGAGCCTGCCGTCCCCGCCGTGCCGTCAGCGCGCGGTGCGAGACGACGGCGAGCTGCGAGCCAGGCGCCTTCTGCGACTCCGCCGGCCTCTGCACCTCCAAGAGACTGGCCGGAGAGCCTTGCGGCACCGACGACGAGTGCGCGGCGGGCCACTGCGCAGTGGGCGGGTGCACCGCAGGCGACCTGGAGTCGGTCTGGTGCACCACGGAGCGCGTCACCGTTCGCTGAAGCCCAGGCTCGCTGCCGCTGCGAAGGCTGTCACGGCGGACCGCACCTCGGGCTGCAGTATCCGGTGTCGCACCACGAGTAGAGGCCGCACGCGTTCGCCTCGGGGTCGCAGCGCTCGCCCACCTTCTTGGGCGCCTCGCAAATCCCCGTGGCGGCACCCCCGGAGATGCTGCACCACCCGATGGCGCACGGAGCCCAGTCGCCCCCGATGGTCCCGCATGCCTCGCCAAGCCTGGGCGCCGCGACGCACTGCCCGTCCCGGCAGAAGAGCAGCGCCGCGCACCCGCCCGCCGTGCAGGCTTCCCCCAAGCGCTTCGGCTCGAGGCACCGGCCCGCGAGCGGCTTGGACAGGTCGAGCCCTACGCAGCCGAACCCGAGGCGCAATCCTGCGGCCGTTCGCACTCCTGGCCGTCGCCCACCGCACCGTTCGCGCGGCACCTGCCCGAGATGGGACCGCAGGAGGTCCCCGGCGCGCAGTCGAGCTGTCCCGGCTTCCCGCACGCCGCCCCGACGCCGGCCGAGGCCACGCACACGCCCAGGTCGCAGGACCAGCCCGACTCGCAGAGCCCCTCGCAGGCCTCCCCGCCACGCCCGATGCGGACGCACGTGCTCGGACAGGTCCCGCCTGCGCACGCGCTGCCAGGCTCGCACTCCCGCCCGTCCCAGCAGGTCCCGCCCGCGGAGACCCGGCCCACCATCGCGGCGCTGCAGGCCGCGGGGAGGCTGCTGCCGCACGCCGCCTCCCCCATCGCCGCGAGGCACCGCTCTCCCGCCTCGGGGTCGTAGTGCAGCTTGCCCTCGGACTGCAGCCGCTGCGCGCTGGGGCACTGGTAGTCCCGGTGCTCCACCCACCGCGCCTCGGAGACGTCCCGCGGCACGCCGCACCGCTGGTCCCACGCCGAGAACGCCACGTAGACCGACCGGCAGTACGGCTCGACCGAGGGCTCGTTCCCGCACCCCGCGGCGAGCAAGAGGACGAGGTAGATCCGGCGGAGCATCAGGCCTTGGCGCCGCACTCGGGACAGAACTTCGCCTTCCCCAGCTCCGCCTGGCACGCCGCGCAGCGCCGGACCATGGGCTTGCCGCACTCCATGCAGAACTTGGCGCGCTTGGGGTTCGTGGTCTGGCAGGCGGGGCAGGCGACCTCGTCCCCGGCGGCCACCGACGCCGCCGCCGAGCGGGCGACCTCCGAGGCAGCGCCGGCTGCGGCTCCGGCTGCCCCGGTGGCGAGGTTCGCCAGGCCCGCGAGCGCCGCGAACGGCCCGCCCAGCCCCTGGAGGAACTGCGAGGCCTTGGCCTTCTCCGCGGAGTCCCGCGCGGCCTTCTCCTCGGCGCGCCGCTTCGACCGCTGCTCGAAGCCGGGGTCGAGCATGTCCAGCTCCAGCTCGCGAACCCGGCCCCGGAGCTCGTCGCGCTCGCCGGTGGCCTGGTCCAGGAGCTGCTGGGCGGCGTCGCGCTGCTCGTCGTCGCGCGCCCTCTGCTTGACGTCCTCGAAGGTCGCGATCAGGTCGCCCAGCTCCTTCAGCGCCGCCTGCGCTCCGGGAAGGTCGTTCTTCTGCAGCGCCTCGCGACAGCCGCGCACCGCGAGGTCGATGTCCTGTGCATTCGCCATGGTTGTCTCTCCAGCACGCCTCGGCCTACGGCTCCCCGCCGAACCCGCCCGCCTCGGCGTCGAACTTGAACGGGTAGCGGACCCGGACCTCGCCCGAGCCCTTGAGCTCTTGGAAGTGGGCCGTCTGCAGCGCGGAGAGGATACACGCCTCCACGAACGGGGCCGTGAGCGTCGTGTCGCCGATCTCGCCTTCCTTGGCGTACGCGCCGCCGTCGGGGGCGCGAGAAAGCGTGAAGTCCACCCGGACCGTCCCCGAGAGGTCGGGACGCTGCTTCAGGCCCTGCTCGTAGCAGCGCCGGACCTCGGGGATCAGCGCGCGGATCGCCGCCCGGATGTCCTCCTTGTTCGCGACGGCGTTGGAGGGCGGCGCCTCCCGTCCCGCGCTGCCTGGACTTGCTGGCTCGGCTGCGGCCGAAGGTGCGGCTCCACTCGGGGCGGGGACAGGTGACGGCGCAGGCCCAGCCTCTGGTCCCGGTGTCGGAGCTGGCTTCGGAGTCGTGACGCCCTGCGGCCGGGGAGCCCCCGGTTCTCCCGGAGCGGCCAGGGATGGAGCAGTGCTCGGCGCCCCAGGCTCCGCGACCCCGCCCGAGCGCTCCCCCGGCTCCTCCGAGGTCGAATCCTCCTTCGTGCCGCGCAGGCCGAACCACGCCCCGACGGCCAGCACCAGCGCGGTGACCACGACGAGTCCCAGTCTCCGACCTGCGCCGACGTCCTCCGACATGGCCGCCTCCTTCGTGAAGCCGCCATCCTACGACCGGGACTGGCCCCGGCGGCAGGCGGGGCGCCCCGTTATCCTTCCTCCCGACATCCAACTGGGGAGGTACACCGTGCTCATCGAGCTGGCAGGACTGGTCGGGCGCATCAACAACCTCGCCCCCTTGCCGGCCACGGCCACGCGGCTCGCGCAGCTCTTGTCCTCGCCCGAGTGCGAGATGAAGGACCTGCTCGAGGCCGTGGAGCTGGACCCGGCGCTCACCGCCCGGCTGCTCCGGGTGGCCAACTCCGCCGCCTACGCCGCGCGGTCGCCGGCGCGCTCCATCCGGGACGGCATCGTGCGCATCGGCTCGGGGGCGCTCTTGACGCTGGCCATCGGCTCGGCCGTGCGCAAGACCATGAGCGATGCGGTGCCGGTCTACGGCCTCGACGAGGACGCGCTCTGGCGCCACTCGGTCGCCGCGGCCCTCGCGACCGAGACCCTGGCTGAGAGCCTGGGGGTCCGCGTGCCTCCAGAGACGTTCGCCGCGGCGCTCTTGCACGACCTGGGCAAGCTCATCCTCGGGCGCCACGCCGCGGAGCTGCTGGGACGAGCCCTCCCCATCGGCGCGCTGGAGCAGGTCGAGGCCGAGCTGGAGCAGCTGCAGACCAGCCACGCCGAGATCGGCGCGATGGTCGCCCAGCGTTGGAACCTGCCGGAGCGCATCGTTCTGGCCATCCGCCACCACCACGACCCGGAGCGCGGCCACGAGCCCATCTGCGACCTGGTGTGCGCCGCGAACCAGCTCGCGCACGCGTCCAAGGTCGTGCCCATGCCGCGGGCCTTCAGCCCCATGGAGCGCCGCAGCCTCTCCCGCCTGGACCTCGACGACGACGCCGCTGGAAGGATCCTCGACATCCTCAACGAGCGCTTCGAAGAGGTGCGCGCGCGCTTCGAGTAGGGTCGCAGGGCCCCACGCTCCACCTCCAGTCTGGAGAAGTATCGAGGTCGCGAGGGGTTGGCCAAGAGTCCACACGGCCCCACGGCTCGCGCGCTCCTGACCCGATTCCCGGATTCCCCTGAGCATCCGTCCGCTTGGCGCCCGGCTCGTCCGCGGGGTGCAGTCGCACGTACCCCGCGTGGTCGCCCCGTCTTCACCCGGATGGCAGTCTGACGGGAATTCTCCAGGCACGGTGCCCGAGGACTCAGGCTCACCTACCTGTTCGGAGCGCCTCGCGCGGCACCAGGGATGCAGCGATCGCGCGCGGCCAAGCGAAGGAGGACCGGGAGATGGCGACCGAGGTCAGACCCTGCCTCCCAGGCGTGCAGCGCAGCCCTTCGGCGCGCGGGCGCCAGGTGCTGTTCGTCTCCTCGAACGAGGTGAGCCGGGCGGTGGAGGCCCAGGCCGTCTCGCAGGGCGGGGACGAGTGCGTGGCGGTGAGCAGCCTCGCCGAGGCGAGCCAGTCGATCGAGTCGGGCCGAGCAGGACTGCTGCTGGTGGACGCCGCGGTGGCGGCGGGGGAAGGGGCCCGGGCGTGCGCCGGGGTCCGGTCGACCGGGATGCCCCTGGTGCTGCTGACGGAGCTCGGCAGCCCGGCCAGCCTGCTCGAGTCCTGCTGGCGGGCGGGGTTCGACGACTGCGTCCTGCGCCCGCTGCGGATGGCCCAGGTCCAGGCTCGACTCGACGCCCTCGAGACCCCGCAGGCGCGGCCGGTGCGCGATCTCACCCGAACGATCGTCCTCTACGCCGATGCGAGCCCTTATCAGGCCTGCCTGCGCCGGCTGCTGGAGCGCAACGGCCACCGCGTGCTCTTGCGGCAGGTCTCGGGCGGGCTGCACCTGGACTGGGGAGAGACCGTGGACTGCCTGGTCGTGCGGTCGGAGCGGACGTTGATGCCCGCCCTGCTGGAGGGGGCGCGGAGCGAGCCGGCGCTCGCCAGGACCCCGGCGCTCTTGCTGGGGGCCGGCTCGCCGGAGCGCCGGCTCCAGCAGGGCGGGCGGTGTGGCTGGACGAGACCCGGCTCGATCTGGTCCTCCAGCGCGCGAACGAGTTCCTGGGATGCGGGACGCAGTGCCTGCGAGCGGAGGAGGCCGTGCCCTTCTACGCGCCGGTGGAGTTCCGCGAGAGGGGCTCGACCTATCCGGGGCCGTGGGCGACCGGCATGGCCTACGAGCTGAGCCCCGGGGGCCTCTTCGTGCAGACGCTCCTGCCGCTGCGGCCGCGGGTGGCGACGGAGCTGCGCATCCACCTGACCGGCGTGCGCGAGGAGGTCACCGCGACGGGCGTCATCGCCTGGGCGCACCGCTGGGGCAGCGGGCAGCGTGCGGGCATGGCGGTGCAGCTTCTGGGCGTGCCCGAGTCGAAGTCCCTGGGGCTGCTGCTGTCGGCGTCCGTCGAGCCCGGGTGACGCTACCGGGACTTGGCCTTCGGCTCGGGCGGGTCCGGGAACGGCGGCACGACCTTGCGCTCACCCGGCTTCAAGCCACCGAGGTGGTCGAGGATCATCCGGTAGTCCTTGTGGTCGCGCGGGTAGACGAGCAGCGCGTCGCCGACGAGGCCACCGGCTCCGGTCGCGCGCAGCTGCAGGCGCACCGTCCCGTCCTTGTCCATGGTGGCGGTCCCGATGCTCTCCTGGACCTTGGCGGGCGGCGGCTTCGGTGCGGCGGCCAGCACAGGCGCACTCAACGCAAGGCTCAGGGCCAACGGCGTCCACTTCATGGGCGGCTCCTTCGCAACAAAGCGCCACGTTAGCCGAGACGGTGGACGACTGGCTTGGCGCTCAGTGCAGCCCCACCACCTTGCCGTCCGGGTCGAGGTCCACCGTCTCGCCGGAGGGGTGCGAGGGGAGCCCGGGCATCAGGCGCATCTCGCCCGCGACCGCGGTCACGAACCCTGCGCCAGCGGAGAGCCGCGCCTCGCGAATGGGAATCCGGAAGCCCTGGGGACGCCCCTTCCGCTCCGGCTCGTGGCTGAGCGAGAGGTGGGTCTTGGCCATGCACACCGGCAGCCGGCCGTACCCCAGCCGCTCGAACTCGGCGAGCTGGCGCGCGGCCCTCACCAGGACGTCCACGCCCTCGGCGCCGTACATGCGCGTGGCCACCGTCTCGATCTTCGCGGTCAGCGGCAGGTCGTCCGGGTAGAGCGGCGCGAACCGCGCCTCGCCCGCCTGCAGCAGCTCGACCGTGGCCCGCGCGAGCGCCTCGGCGCCCCTCGGACCTTCGGCGAAGTGGGTGGAGGTCACCGCGTCGCGCGCGCCCGCCGCCCGGGCAATCTCCCGGACCGCGGCGACCTCGGCCGGGGTGTCCGTGGGGAACGAGTTGAGCGCCACCAGGACCGGGACCCCGAACGCGCGCACGTTCTCGATCTGCTTCGCGAGGTTCTGCGCGCCGCGTCGGACTGCCTCGACGTCCTCGCGCGCAAGCGCCGGGTCCAGCGGCTTGCCCGCGACGATCTTCCCGACCCCGCCGTGCATCTTCAGCGCACGGATGGTGGCCACCATCACCGCACCGCTGGGGACCAGCCCCGAGGCGCGGCACTTGATGTCGAAGAACTTCTCCGCGCCCAGGTCGGCGCCGAAGCCCGCCTCGGTGCAGACCACGTCGCAGAGCTTGAGCGCCAGCCGGTCGGCGATGACCGAGCTCGTGCCCTGGGCGATGTTCCCGAAGGGCCCGGCGTGCACGAAAACCGGGCTCTCGTGGAGGGTCTGCATCAGGTTGGGCTTGAGCGCCTCGCGCAGGAGCACCGCCATCGAGCCGGCGACCTTGAGGGTGTCGGCGGTCACCGGGCGGCCGTCCCGCGTCATGGCCAGCACCGTCCGGCCCAGGCGGGCGCGCAGGTCGGCGAGGTCTGCGGCCATCGCCAGGATGGCCATGACCTCGGAGGCCGCGGTGATGAGGAACTCGGTCTCGCGAGGGA
>CAZAIE010000030.1:0-17159 GCA_964485035.1 uncultured Myxococcaceae bacterium
GAAGCACCGGGACGCGGTGGTGGGGCTGTCGGTGCCGGCGCTGCCGTTCGGGCTCGGCCCGCGGCCGCCCGCCGCCTTCCAGGCGCTGGCGCAGGCGGGGGAGACGTCCGGATTCGGGCGGCCAGTCTTCTTCCGGGTCGGGCCCATCCCGCTGCGCACGGCGGACGAAGCGGCGGTCGCGGCGCTGCGCGAGACCGTCTTCCGCTACGTCGATGCGGGCTTCACCGAGTGCTGCCTCGAGGTGAACGGGCTCGACCCCGCGGAGGCTGCGGCGGTCATCGCCGAGGGCGCCGCGCCGCTGCGCGAGCGGGAGCTCTCGCTGGAGGTGACCACCCGGGACGTCGACCCCGAGGCGCTGGCCGAGCTGGCGGGGTCGCTGGGGGCCCAGGGCGTCCGGGTGGACGCGGTGACCCTCCCCGCAACGGCGCTGCGCCAGGTGAGCGACCTCGCACCGCTCCGGGCCGCGGTGGCGCCGGCGGTGCTGGGGATGAGCGACCCCGAGGGCCGGCTGACGGGGACCGGGGTGCGGCGGGTGTTCGCCAGCGCGCCGTTCTGCCGGCTGGTCGCCGCGGAGCTGCCGCCCCAGGCGCGCGAGGCCGTCCGGGCGCGGGCGCTGGAGGGACTGCCGGTGCCCGCGGCGCTGGCCATCGCCTGCCAGGCGACCCCGCTCGGACCGGAGGCGCGGGAGCGGCTGGAGGCGCTGGCCTACCACGAGGCGCTGGAGCTGTTCGACGAGCTGGACGTGCGCGGCACCGGGGCGCAGAGCATCGCGTTCCTCGCCGAGCGGAGCGGGTACTGATGCGCATCGTGGCTGGGAGTGCACGCGGGCGGACCCTGAAGGGGCCTAAGGGGCCGGGGCTGCGGCCCACCGCCGACCGGGTGCGGGAGACGCTGTTCAACGTGCTCGGCCAGTGGCTCGAGGGGCACGCCGTCCTCGACCTCTACGCCGGGACGGGGGCGCTGGCCTTCGAGGCGCTGTCCCGGGGCGCCTCGCGCGCGGTGCTGGTGGACAACGGCCGCGAGGCGCTGAAGCTCTGCCGGGAGAACGCCCATGACCTGGGGATGGAGTCCCAGGTCGAGATCGTGGCGGGGTCGGTCGAAGCCCGCACGCTCGCCCGGCTGCGCGGGCCCTTCCACCTCGTGTTCGCCGACCCGCCGTATGCCGCCCAGACGCCGGCCGGGGTCCTGGAGCTGGTCGAGCAGGCAGGGGTCGTGGCGCCGGGCGGACTCCTGGTGGTCGAGCACGACAAGAGGGTCGAGGCGCCGCCCGCGCTGGGCAGCCTGACCCAGGAGGACCAGCGCCGCTTCGGCGACACGACGGTGACGTTCTACCGGAAGGCGACGCCTCTGGCTTAGTCGTGCAGCGCGACGGGGATCCACCCGGTGGTGGCCTTGCGCCAGAGCACCACCACGGCATGGCCGTTGAGGTTCGCGACGCTGAAGAGCCCGCTGCGCAGCGGCCAAGCGGTCAGGCGGTCGGGGCTCTTGCCGTACTTGGCGACCATCTCGTCGTAGCCGAGGAACTCGATGCCCATCAGGCGCAAGGAGTGCGAGGCCTCGCTCTGGAAGGAGGCTTCCCACTTCCGGCGGATCTCCGCTTCGGAGGTGGCGCTGCGGGACTCGAAGTGGAACGGCGGACGGCACAGCGCCACGAGCCGCTCGATGTCCTTGTCGACGATGGCCCCGTAGAAGACTTGCGCGGACTCGGTTAGGTCCTCGTCGGGCGCCAACTTCTTCTTGGGGTCTACCGGTTGGAAGACGGGCGCCGGAGTGCTCGGGCTGGCCGGAGCAGCGACAGGGCCCTGGGCAGGGGCAACAGCAGCGACAGGGGCCGCCGCGGGCGCTGCCTGCGGTGCCGGAGCGGCCGGAGCGGCCGGAGCGGCTGCCGGCGCAGGGGCTGGCGCCGCAGGAGCAAGAGCGGGCGCCGCCGCAGGCTCCTCGGCAGCGTGGACGGCCAGCGGAGACAGGAGCAGACCCAGAAGGAGCGCGACGCGCATCTTGCCGACCTCACGGGAAAAGAAGGTCGGATGCTAGGCAGTGGCCGCGGGAGCGGTCAAGGCGTCGGGCGACATCGTGGCGTTTCCGTTATGCTACGCGCTTCGCAACGCCGGCCCCGGGCCGGGACGCACTGGAGGCGACGATGGACGAGAACAACAAGGGACCGAGCGACACCCAAGCTGCGCCGAAGGATGCCCCCGAGGGCCTGACCCCCGAGGCGATGGCGCTGCTCCCCCGGGTCCAGCAGGCGATCGACGAGGTCCGTCCCGCCCTGCAGGCCGACGGCGGGGACATCGAGCTCTTGGGCATCACCCCCGACCTGCGGGCCAAGGTCCGGCTGGTGGGCGCGTGCGCGGGCTGCCCGTCGGCGGGCATCACCCTGTCCTTCGGCGTCGAGAACTACCTGAAGGAGCGCGTCCCCGAGATCAAGGGATTGAAGCTAGAGGGCGACGACAGCCCCTTCGGCTTCTCGCACGGCGGCTTCAACTCCGAGGAGTTCTAGACCGCTTCCCACCGAGACTGGAAATGCACGGGGCCTGGCTTCTGTCCGAGAAGCCAGGCCCTGCTCTGTTCCGAACCGATTACTTCCCGGCGTCGGGAGGCATGTGGGTGAGGTGCGGCGTGCACCAGCGCCAGGCCTTCAGCCCGCTCGTGGTCGTCTGCTCCTGGCAGCGGCACATCCAGCCGGACGGGCAGTCGGAGTCGACGATGCACTTCGCGACCGAGCAGTACTGCTTCTCGGAGTACTCGCTCTCGCCGACGCAGCCGCCGCCGTTGCACTCGGTGGTGGGGCCGTAGGCGTAGGGCCCGTCCTTGCACTCGCGCTTGGCAGGCACGGTGGCGAACTTCGCGGCGCCCACGTCCTTGCACGCACCGGCCTCGCAGACGAGCGTGTTCGAGGCCTTGCCGTCGACCTCTCCCGGCTCGCAGTCGAAGGTGGTGGTGCAGGCCGCACCGACCTTGGCGCGTGTCCACGTCTTGCACGCGTAGGCGACCGAGCAGCCCTGGACGTCCCAGTCGCCGCCGGTGACGCAGCCCTCGGCGCAGGTCCCGATGGTCACGTCGTTGCAGCGCAGGCAGGGGTCGCCTTCCTCTGCGTCATCGGTGGCCTGCAGGCGCACCACCCGGTTGTCACGGCACTGGACGCCGTAGCAATTGCAGCGGTCGGGGGGGATGGGAACTGTCTCGCCCTTCAGGCAGCCACCGAACGCCACGACACATGCACAAGCGAAGAGAGTTCGAGTCATTCCGTCCTCGTGAGTGGATTCAGTGCCCGCAGGCTAGCACTTTGGCGCGCGGGTGAAGCCGGAGCCGCGCAGATTTCCCCGAAGTTGTTGACACCTCCCAGCGGGCTGGCTACGGTTCCGCGCATTCGCGGCCGCCCTCCCAGACCGGGGCGGCCGCAACGCTTTTCACGCTGGAGAGCGACGATGAGTGATCGCATTCCGATGACGAAGGCCGGCCTCAACCGCCTGAAGGAGATCCTCAAGCGGCTCAAGAGTGTCGAGAAGCCCAAGAACGTCCGCGACATCGAGGAGGCCCGCGCTCACGGTGACCTCAGCGAGAACGCCGAGTACCACGCCGCCAAGGAGCGGCAGGGCCAGCTCGACGCCGAGATCCGCCGGACCGAGGACGCGCTCGCGCGCGCCGAGGTCATCGACGTGAGCAAGCTCTCGGGTGAGAAGGTCGTCTTCGGCGCGACGGTGGACCTCGAGGAGTCCGAGTCTGGCAGCAAGGTGGTCTATCGCATCGTGGGGGAGTTCGAGGCCGACATCAAACGCGGCCAGCTCTCGGTCACCTCGCCCATCGCCCGCGCCCTCATCGGCCGCGAGGTAGGGGACTCGGTGCGCGTGCAAGTTCCCGGAGGGACTCGGGAATATGAGATCGCCGACATCCGGTTCATCGAGGAGCCGGAGGCTGCCGCCGAGTCGGCGGGCTGACCGGCGGCGTCAGACCCGCGTGCTAGGTTCTTCGAGAACTTGAGGGTTCTCGGGACATGGGCGGTCCGACCTCGATCCAGGCCATTCTCCAGGCGCTCTTGCCTGCGCTCTCTTACGGCGCGCGGGACGGCTTTGCGCACCTGCACACCCTGCGCAACGTCGAAGGCCTGGTGACCGGAGCTGCGGGGCGCCTCGCTGCCGCGGGGTGCGATGCCGCGGTCGTCGGGCAGATCCGCGAGGCGGGGCAGGGGTTCGACCGCGCCGGAGAGCCTGAGCGTCGGCAGCGTCTCGCCAGGCTCGCGGCGCTGCTCTCGGCGCACCTGTCTCTGCCCGAGGCCCTGGCCCGGCTCGTCGTCGTTGAGGTGCCTGCGCGTCCGACGACTCCCGTCCGTCCGTCGCCCCCGAAGCCCGAGCCTGCGTCCAAGGAGCCGGAACCGGTCCAGCCGAAGGCCGTGCGCAAGCCCAAGCGCAAGCGCTCCCCAATCGAGGTGGACTTGGACGCGGGGCCGAACGTCGGCGAGACGGAGGTGGTCTACCCGTCGGTCCGACCGGCCAGCGGGCCCCTGGCGACGCCACTCAAAGACGTTGCCTCGCTGCGCGGGCGCATCGGCCAGGCGCTCCTCGACCGCAACATCACCAAGGTCGGAGAGGCGCTGTTCTTCTTCCCGCGCACCTACGAGGACCGCCGCGCTCCGGTGCCCATCGCCCGTCTTGCCCTGGGTGAGCGCGGGTGCTCAGTGGGCACGGTGAAGCTGGTGACCGAGAGCCTGGTGGGCCGGCGCAAGGTCTTCCGCGTGGTGCTGGGCGACGCCACCGGGACCATCGCCGCGACCTGGTACCACTACCAGTTCTGGATGAAGCAGCGCTTCAGGGTCGGGGAACGCTTCGTCTTTTCCGGTGAGGTCCGCGCGTTCAAGGGCATCCGCGAGGTCGCTCACCCGGAGATGGAGCCCGCAGACGAGGTCGAGGCGGACGCGGTCAACTTCGGCCGCATCGTGCCGCTGTACCCGGGGTTCGAGCGCGCCGAGCAGCGAGGCTTTCGCGCGGTGGTGCTCAAGTCTGCCGAGGCGTTCGCACACACGATCGACGACCCGCTGCCGCAGGCGCTGCTCGAGCGGGTGGGACTGCCGCCGCTCGGCCAGGCTGTGAGGCAGGTCCACTTCCCCGAGGGCGTCGATTTGGAGACGCTCCAGGCCCACGCTCACCCGGCGCAGCGCAGGCTCGCTTTCGACGAGCTGTTCTTCATCGAGCTCGGGATGGCTCTGCGCCGCAAGGGCATCCAGCTCACCCGAGGCATCGCCTTCGCTGCACCTCTCACCCACCGCGAGCGGGCGCTCTCGCTGATCCCGTTCAGCCTCACGGGCGACCAACAGAAGGCCCTCGGCGAGATCCTCTCGGACATGACGCGCCCGGAGCCGATGCACCGGCTGCTGCAGGGCGACGTGGGCAGCGGCAAGACCGCGGTGGCCATCGCTGCCGGGCTGGTCGCGGTACAGGACGGCTACCAGGTCGCGTTTCTCGCCCCCACCGAGATCCTCGCGGAGCAGCACCACCGAACCTTGCGACGCTGGCTCGGTCCTGCCGGCTTCCAGGTCGCGCTGCTCACCGCCGGGGTCCAGAAGAAGGAGAAGGAGATCGTCAAGGAGGGGCTCGCTGGCGGCCGCATCCAGTTCGTGGTGGGCACGCACGCGCTCTTGCAGGAGGACGTCCAGTTCGAGCGGCTGGGGCTCGCGGTCATCGACGAGCAGCACCGCTTCGGCGTCCTCCAGCGCGCGCGGCTGGTGCAGAAGGGCGTGCGCCCCGACGTCCTGGTGATGACCGCGACGCCCATCCCGAGGACGCTGGCGATGACGCTCTACGGCGACCTCGAGGTGTCGATCATCCGGCAGATGCCTCCGGGCAGGCAGCCGGTGAAGACGCGGCTCTTCACCGAGCGCCAGCGAGACCGTGTCCATGAGCTGATCGCCGCGGAGCTGGACAAGGGACGCCAGGCCTTCGTGGTGTTCCCGCTGGTCGAGGAGTCCGAGAAGGTGGACCTCGAGTCCGCGACAGAGGGCGCCAGGCGGCTGGCCGAGTCGTTCCCGCGGCACCGGGTGGGGCTGCTCCACGGGCGTATGACCGTGGAGGAGAAGGACGCGGTGATGCACGCCTTCCGCGAAGGCCAGATCCACCTCCTGGTCTCGACCACGGTGGTCGAGGTGGGCGTGGACGTCCCCAACGCGACGGTGATGGTGGTCGAGTCCGCGGAGCGGTTCGGGCTCTCGCAGCTCCACCAGCTCCGGGGCAGGGTGGGGCGCGGCTCGGAGCGGTCGTTCTGCTTCCTGGTCGGAGCGACCTGGCACAACCCGGTTGCGCTCGAACGCCTCCAGGTCATGACGCAGACGACCGACGGCTTCGTCATCGCGGAGAAGGACCTGGAACTGCGCGGACCGGGCGAGTTCCTGGGCACGCGGCAGTCTGGAGTCCCTGGCCTCTCGGTCGCGAACCTCATGCGCGACCAGGACCTCTTGCAGCTCGCCCGCGAGGAGGCCCGCCGGCTCGTCGACGCCGATTCGACCCTGGCGCGACCCGAGCACGCGGGGCTGAAGAGGGCCCTGGACGAGCGCTGGGAGGGCAAGCTGGGGCTCGCGCGGGCCTGAGGTTTGCCCTACAGTGGCGCGCATGATCGTCTGTCCGGTCTGTGAGAACCAGCAGCAGACGGGGGATACCTGCGACGTCTGCGGCAAGCGCCTGTCGTTCGCGCCGCCCACGTCCGAGCAGTACCCGACCATCCCCGACCTCGAGCAGACCCAGCTCGCCGACCCGCAACAGGCCGTGGCGACGCAGGTGCTCCCGGAACTCGAGATCCACCGACACGGCGACGTGGCGGTAGCGCCCGAAATCATTCCGGATCTCCAGCGCACCCTGGCAGACGGCGCGGCAGATGCGGCGGCCGCGGTGCCAACGGAGACAGTCCCCGACATCGAGCGAACCCGAGTCGCAGACGATAGCCAACGGACCCCGCTCTCCGCGACCGTGACGTGCCGATACTGCGGTCATCCCCAACGCCGGGGCGGACGGTTCTGCGAACGCTGCTCCAACGCTCTTCCTGTCGAGGCCAAGCCCGCGGTGGTCGGGACCGTGGCTGGCGCCCGCTGCCCGTCCTGCGGCTGGATCGGGGAGCCGAGCAAGGCGTGTCCGGCGTGCGGCTTCTACATCAGGTCAAATGCCTGACCGTTGGCGTCTGGGACCGGTTGCGCTAGGGTGTCGCGCTTCGTGAGGCAACCCATGGATTCGACCCAAGAAACCGACGATCTGCAGGGGCTGGCCGCGCGCGTCGCCACCCGGCAGTCGATCACCCACTTCGCGATGGCCGCCGTCAGCAGCATGCTCGCGATCATCACCTTCGGGATCTCGCTGCGCCTCGCCATGGACGTTGGTGACCCGCTGGTCTTCGGCCCGGTCGGAGCGCTGTTCATGTGCTGCCTCGGCGTCGCGTTCTTTGGTCTCTTCCGGGGTCGCCAGCTCCGCGCGACCGAGCACGCCGACTACTCTCGCTACCTCGAACTGCGCGCCAAGTCCGGCCTGGACTGACCTTTCGAACCTCGCCGTTGCCTTCAGGAGGACCCGATGCCCGAGATCATCCAATTCGTTCGTAACTACGAAGACTTGTCCACTGACCGCGGCTACCAGTTCAAGTTCTACTGCGACCATTGTGGCAACGGGTACATGAGCACCTTCCAGACCTCCGTGCTCGGGGTCGCATCGGGCTTCTTGAACGCAGCGGGCAGCCTCTTCGGCGGCATCTTCGGACAGGCGGGACACAGCGCCTACCAGGTGCAGCAGGCCATCGGCGGCAAGGCCCACGACGACGCGCTGCGGAAGGCCGTCGACGAGATCAAGCAGAAGTTCAAGCAGTGCACCCGGTGCGGCAAGTGGGTCTGCCCGGAGGTCTGCTGGAACGAGCGCCGGAACCTCTGCGAGGACTGCGCGCCCGACCTCGGACAGGAGACCGCCGCCGCCCAGGCCATGGCAGCCAAGGAGCAGATCCACGAAAAGGCCAGGAATACCAAGCTGGTCGAGGACGTGGACATGAAGGTCGAGGCGACCGCCGGCTGCCCGTCTTGCGGCGCTCGCGTGGGCTCGGCGAAGTTCTGTCCCGAGTGCGGTCAGGCCATCAACACCAAGGCCAAGTGCAAGAAGTGCGGTGCGGAGATGGCTGGGAACGTGAAGTTCTGTCCCGAGTGCGGCGAACGTCGCAAGCCCACTCTGTAGCCCATGGACACGGCTGCCACTCCGGTTCCTGGCCGCTTCCGGTTGCTGGGCCCTGACGGCGCGGAGTTGGAGACCGCCGAGGCGGTGTTCGCGATCGAGCCTGGGGCGCTGGTCGTCCAGCCGAAGCTCCAGCCCGTGCTGCGCGTGGACTTCGCTGACGTGGACGGCCTGACGATTGGCGACTACGTCTTCACGCTCGCGCTCTCGACCGGCGAGAAGGTCGAGGTCTCGATGGCGGGCCGGCGCACCGCCGAGCTCACCGACGCGACCGCCGAGGCGCTCCGGACCTACCAGGCCAAGAACCTGCTCCTCGAGGAGCCGGTGGGAGGCGAGGCGTTCCAAGGCGACCTCGTCCGGGACGGCAAGGAGACTCCCGTCGAGGTCCGCGTCTACGCGACCAGCCTCGCCGTCGTGCCCCGCGCCGAGGTGCCGTTCGGAGTCCCGTTCGGAGACGTGACCGGCGTCAGCTTCGACGAGAACAAGTACTCGGTCGACCTGCAGACCGGACTGGGCCCGCTCTCGTTCCTGCGACTCGGGAAGCAGACGCAGCCCTTCCTGAGGCTCGTGGAGTCGCGGCTGTCCGAGCTGCGCAAGCGGAACGCCGCGGCCATCTCGTTCCTGCTCCCCAAGCTGCCGTCGATCACCGCGCGTCGGCTCGCCCAGGTGCTGTCGGATGGCGTGCCCGCGCGGCAGGCAGAGCTCGACGCCATCAGCCCTGCGATCTGGCCGTCACTCTTGGAGAACGCGGCGGGCGATCCGAAGTCGCTCGCTTCGCTCCAGGCGCTGGTGAAGCGCAGCGTTCCGGGCGAGAGCGCAGTCGGTCTCAAGGAGACGAACGCACGCCAGGACACGGACGAAGCCGAGCCCGACTCCGATGAGAAGGGCGAAGCCGACGAGGCGGCAGGGGAGGGCGAGACGCCGATGACCGGCCGGGTCGCCTGGTTCCTCTTTCCGTTGGCAGGCGAAGACCAGGCCCCGAGCAACGCCATCGCGGTGGAGGCAGCGACGCGCGGAGGTCGAGCGACCTATCTGTTCCGGGTCGCAGAGCCGGAAGCCTTCGCCCGTGCCTCCGCGGATGAGCGGCTCCAGGCCGTCCGCGAGCAGATCCGGATCATCTCGAAGGCGCTGGTGGCCCTGACCTTCAAGCGCGAGCCGATCTACCTGCCGCAGGAGCGGATCGAGTCGCCGGCCTATGCGCGATACCGGCTGGCGCTGCGGCTCTCGGTGCCGCTCGCGACGGCCCGAGCGAGCTTCCTGGGCAGGGCCATCCACGGTCCAGGCTGGGAGAAGCAGATCGAGTCGGCGCTGGCGCGGTCGTAGGGCTGAGAGCCCGCCGAAGGGCGGGCTTCGTAAGCACAGGCGCGACTTCAGTCGCCGGCGAATCCGTCCCGTGGGCGAGTTCGTCCCGCCGACGAATCCGTCTGACTACCCCAGCGCGAGCCGCAGCCGGCTGCGCAGCTTGTAGTGGTCGTCCGAGGTCACGAAGGCCACCAGCTCGAACATGTCCCGGCGCTTGCGCATCGCCGTGAGGATCTGATCGGTGGTGTCCAGCCGCATCCCGCCCAGCGCCGGGTCCTCGCGCAGCAGCACCTGCAGCGCCGAGGCGATGTCTCCGCTCAGGAGCAGCCCGGCCCGGTCCGCCGACCAGCCCGCAGCCTGCATCCACGCCGAGATGTCCAGGTTCTTGGCCGAGAGCAGCTCGGGGGCCACCTGCTCCAGCGCGCGGATGGCCTTGCCGCTCATCGCCTTGCGCAGCCGCTTGGTGAGGTCCGCGTCGGGCTTGCCCAGGCGGTTGAAGTCGGGCACCACCACGCGGATGGCGTTGCCCAACAGGTCCGCGAGCCGCGTGTTGTCGAAGCGGTAGGCGATGGGCATCTTGTTGCGCAGGTGGAACGCGGCGCGCGCGAAGAGGAAGCGCTGCTCGCGGGCCTGGTAGCGACGGACCATGTCCGGCCCGACGACCATCGAGAGCGGGTCGGTGTTCTCCAGGGTGATCTGCGCGCCGCGCTTGCCCTGGTAGACCTCCAGCTTCTCCACGCCGAAGACCGCGCACATGCTCTTGGCCAGCTTGTAGAGCGGGTTGTCGGACTTGAGGCGGTCGCTCTTGGTGACGCCCAGGTCGTCGAGCCCCGGCTCGTACACCTTGTGGAGCTGGTCTCCGATGATGCGCAGGACGTCCGCGAGCGGGTGCCGCGCCGCGGGGTGCTGCAGCGTCGCGTCCATCTCCTCGGGCGAGAGCACCTCGCTCGTCTCCTGCGGCGTGCGCCCGCGGGCCTCGGTGAAGGAGGCGGTCTCCGCCTCGGTCATCGCGCGGGCGAAAGAGAGCACGTGACCCGCGCACATCGCGCGATCGAGCTGGCGCGAGGTGGCGTAGAGGCGGAAGAGCGTGTGGTAGCTCTCCAGCCGGAACGGGTCCACGCGCAAGAGCGCCCGGTGCTCCTCGATGGCCGCGGCGGGCATCGAGGCGGTCTTGGTCATCAGGTCAGCGAGGGCGGCGCGGGCGGGCACCTGGTCGGGAGCCAGGTCGACCGCGAAGCGGAAGTTCTGCAGCGCCTTCTGCACGTCGTTCTGGCGCGCGTAGATCTCGCCGGCGCGCAGCCGCGCCTGGTAGGCCTTGGGCTTGTCCGTGGCCGCCGCGAGCTGCGCCTGCTGCTCGAACGCCAGCGCCAGCTCGGGCAGGTTGCCCAGCCGCTCGTACAGCTCGGCGAGCTTCGCCAGCAGCGCTGCGTCGCCGGGCACCAGCTCCAGCGCCTTCTTCAGGCTCGCCGCAGCCACGTTGGCGTCGCCCATGCCGACCTCGGCGATGTGGGCGTAGGCCACCAGGTACTTCGCCAGCTTCGCCGGGTCGGACGTGGTCTCCAGCAGCCGCCGGTAGACGTCCGCGGCGCCGCCCCAGTTCGCGGCCTCGAGGTGGATGACGCCCAGCCGCTCCAGCGCGTCCACGTTGCGCGGGTCGGCGGCGTAGGCGGTCTGCAGGTGCGCGGAGGCGCGGGCCGGCTCGCCCAGGTGGTCCTGCAGCATCACGCCCAGCCGGTAGTGCAGCAGCGCCAGCTCGCTCGGATCGCCGCCTTGCTCCAGCCGGTGGAAGTAGGCCTGGGCGGCCTCGGCCCAGCGGTTGGTGGCCAGGCACATGTCCCCACGCAGCCGCAGCGCGCCGGGGTGCGTGGGCACGTTCTTGAGTGCCTGCTCGAGGGCGTCGAACGCCTTGCGCTCGACCTTGAGCTGCTCGGCGTAGATCTTGGCGGCGGCCACGTACTCCTCGGCGGCCGCGACGGCGTCGCGGGAGGCCTCGCGACCCTGGCCCCGGCGCAGGTGCATCTCGGCGATCTCCTCGGCCCCGCCGGTCTGCATGAGGAGCTGCTCCAGCCGCTCCGATGCCCTCTGCTCCAGCGGGTCACGCGCGAGGACGGCCTGGTAGGCCGCGCGCGCCAGCCCCCCATCGCGCAGCGTGCCCTCGGCGAGCATCCCCGCCTCGATGAACAGGTCCAGCGCGCCCTTCGGGTCGCGGGTCGCGGCGGCCTCGGTCATCAGCAGCCGGTAGACCTCGGCGTGCTGGGCGGCGCGGGAGAGTACGCGGCGGGCGCCGCGCAGCGCGGGGAGGTTGGTCGCCTCCTGCTCCAGCGCGGCGCGCCAGGCGGCGAGCGCCCGGGTCTCGAGGCCCAGGTGCCACTCGGCGACCTCGGCGAGGCGCAGGTTGAGCGAGAGGCGCGTCTCCGCGGGCAGGTTCTGGGACGCGAGGCGGCGCTCGTACCAGGAGAACAGCCCCTGCCAGTCCTCCGCGCGGCGCAGCGCGCGGACGTACTCGGCGATGACCCGCGGGTCGTCGGGGTTGAGCTCCGCGGCGCGCCCGAGCGCCTGGGCCGTGCCCAGCCCCAGCCGCTCCTGGTCGAAGGCCACCAGCACCTGCAGGGACGCTGCGGCCTTGTTGTCCTGGACGGCCTCTGCGAGCCGGCTGCGGACCTCGGCCCGCTTCGCCCGGTCACCCAGGCGCAGCGCCTCCAGCCCCTTGAGGGCGCCCAGGTGGCGTGGCTGCAGCTCCAGCACCGCCTCGTAGTGCCGCTCGGCGCGGGGCAGGTCCTGGAACCGGTCGACGGAGAGCGCTGCCAGCTTCTCCAGCACCGCCGCCTTGGCGTCGGACTCGGTGGAGATGGTCAGCTCGCGCTCGAGCAGCGCGCCCAGCTCCTTCCAGTTGCCCTCCGAGGAGAAGAGCCGCTCCAGGGCGCGGAAGGCCGGCCCGTGGTCGGGCACCAGCGAGAGCACCGACTGGTACGCCTCGATGGCCAGGTCGGCGCGGCCCAGTTCGTCCTCCCAGAGCGCGGCGACCCGGAAGAGGGTGTTGGCCTTCTCCGCGGCGTCGGTGCGGGCGGCGGCCTCGGCGCGCAGGACCTCCACCAGGTTCTCCCAGGCCTTTTGAGCCCGGTAGATGCGCGAGAGCGCGCGCAGGGCAGGGAAGTGCGAGGGCGAGAGCGTCAGCACCTCCTGGAACGCGGCGATGGCGTCGTCGGTACGGGAGAGCTTCTCCTCGAGCAGCTCGCCGGACTTGAAGATGAGCCCCGCGGCCTGGTCCGGCGACGGGGTGATCTCCGCCTCCTGCCGGTTCATCTCCACCAGCTCCTCCCAGCGCCCGGACTGGGCGTAGAGGCGGCCCAGGGCCTTGAGCGCGGGCAGGTAGTTCGCGGAGAGCAGGAGCAGCTTCTTGTAGGCCTCGATGGCCTGGTCCTTCTGCTTGAGCTGCTCCTCGTAGATCTCGGCGTTGGTGTGGAACAGCGAGATCACCTGGCGCGAGTCGCCGGCCAGCGAGGCCTCGAGGTCGTTGGTGCGGATGAGCTCTTCCCACATCCCCGCGCGCTCGCAGAGCCGGCCCAGGTTGCGGACCGTGGGGAGGTGGTCGGGCACGAGGTCCAGGATGCGCTTGAGCGTCGCCACCGCTGCGGGCAGGTCCTTCTTGCGCTCCTCCTGCAGCCCGGCGATGCGCGAGAGCAGGTGCAGCGTCTGGTCGCGGTCCTGGGTCTGCTTCAGGTCCGCCTCGTACTGGGCGATGAGGTCGTCCCAGCGCTCCAGGCGCTCGAACAGGCGCACCAGCGCCTTCTGCGCGGGGAGGTAGCCGGGCTGGAGCTGCAGGCACTCGTGGTAGCGGCGGATGGCGTCGTCGGTGCGGGAGAGCCGGGTCTCCAACAGCTCCGCGGCCTTGTAGAGCCGGCCCGCCTTCTGCCGCGCGTCGTCGGTGGCCCCCAGCTCGATCTCCAGGACCTCGAGGAGGCCCTGCCAGGACTGCTTCTTCGCGTAGAGCTTGCCCAGGCCCGCCACCGCCACCTGGTTCGCCGGCGCCACCTCCAGCACGGTGCGGTAGCAGCCGATGGCCGCGTCCTCGTTCGCGAGGACGGTCTCCCAGAGCGCGCCCAGCCGCAGGTTGAGGCCCACGCGCTCGTGCGAGTCGGTGAGGCGGGCGATGCGCGCCTGCAGCACCTCGGCCAGCTCCTGGAAGCGGCCCGCGCCTTCGTAGGTCCGCGCCAGCTCGTCGAGGATGACCGGGTCGTGCGGGGCGACCTTGCGGCCGGCGGAGAGCGCCTCCAGCGCCTTCTCCGGGGCGTTCATCCGCTCATAAACGCGGCTGATTCGATACCAGATGGGCGCGCCCGCGGCCCCGGCGCGCTCGGCCTGCGCGGAGAGGGAGGCGAGCAGCTCCTCGAGGTCGCCCTTGCGCTCGGCGGAGCGCTCCACCGCGGCGAGGACGGCGAGGTCGTCGCGGCGGAGGTGGAAGGCGCGGCGGTACAGCTCCGCAGCCTCGGAGGGCTGGCCGAGCGGGCCCTCGCAGAGGCGGGCGGCGGCGACCAGGTACTGCGCGGCGAGCGCCGGGTCCTGGACGTTGCCCGCGAGCGCGACGCGGATCTCCTTGAGCGCGGCGGGATCGTTGCGAGCCTCGATGGCGGCTTCGAGCGCCTCCAGGACCGCGACGTAGGACGGCCAGCGCGAGCGGCACTGGTTGAGCAGGGCGAGCGCGTCGTCAGCCTTGCCCAGCCGGTCCTCGAGGACGCGGGCCTTCTCCAGCATCAGCGCGGCGCGCTCGTCCTCGGTCTCGACCGCGGCGGCCTCTGCGTCGAGGAGCTGGGCCACCATCTGCCAGTTGCCGACCTCGGCGAAGAGGCGGCGGGCGGCGCGCAGGTTGGCGACGAACTTGGGGGCGAGGCGGTAGGCGTTCTGGTAGCAGACCGCGGCGTTGCGCGGGTTCTTGAGCGGCCCTTCCCAGAGCAGGCCCATCTCGTGGTGCAGCCGCGCCGCCGAGGGGTCGTTGCCCAGCGCCTTGGCCTCGCGCTCCAGGACGCCGATGAGCTCCTGCACCTGCTCCGGAGCGAGCGGGTGGGCGCCGGTTCCCTTGAGGTTCGGGTCGGTCGTGAGGTCGATCTCGACGTCGCCGTCGTTGGGCTTCTCGGGCTGGGTCATGGGGCGGTGCCTCTGCGAGAACGCGTGGTGGTGCGCCCGGCAAGGACCGACGGAGGCGCCTTCCCCCGCCGCAACTGGTCCGCGTCGAGCGCCGCTGCGCCCAGGGGCGCGTGAAGACGGGGGTTTTCTACCACAAGGGGGAGGGTGGGGAGAACAGCGCAAGCAACGGCCCTGTGCCCACCCGAGCACAGGGCCGCAGAGACAGATTTCAGATCGTTCGATCAGGCTGGTGCTGGCTCAGGGGTGGGCTCTGCGGTTCCGGTCTTGGAGCGTCGGGCTCGCAGCAGGAGGTCCTTGTTGAACCGCGCGGAGACGTCAGCCCGACCGAAGAAGGCGATCGCTCCAACGCGGTTGAGGTCCTCGATGGTCTCGAGAAGCCTGCCCTTGGTCTCGTTGAGGAGCGCCGTCGAGTCGGGGGCCTGGGCGCGAGCGAGCTCTTGGCTCTGGTCCGCGCTGGCGAGCGCGGCGCGGAGGTTGTCGAGCAGGGAGACCGGGGACTCACCCTTGAAGTACGGCTTGAGCTGCGGCTCGAGCTTCGCGACATGGGGCCGGATCTTGTCGAGATGATTGAGGATTCTCGGCGTCGACCGCCTGACCCGGCCCTGGGCCGCGAAGTCCGCCTCACTCAGGCCGGAGTTGGAGGCTTCCCGTAGGGCCATGGGCAGCGCGTTCCAGAGAGTGAAGGTGAACGCCTTGGCGTTCGAGATGGCGATGGCTTCGGCACGGGTCTTCGCCTGAGCGCCGGTCCAAGATTCCGTCTGGGTTCCGGCGGCCGAGCGAAGCTGCGAGAGGAGATCGCGCATCGCGGTGGCGCGAACCTCAGCGAATCCATGGAGTTGAAGGTCCTGCTTGAAGGCGTCCCACAGCCCCAGTGTGTACTGCGCTTGTTGCACGAGCCCGGCGGTCGGCTCGCGCTTGCCCTTCGAGATGTACGTCTCCTGGTCGGTGGACATGGCAGTCCCTCCTCGAAAGTGGTGCGTGAACGGCGCTGGCTGTCTGGAATCCCCCCGTTGGGATCCCCAACGATGTGGGCGGAGCGAACCACACGAAAAGTGATGGCGTCAAGGTTCGAGGACGAAGGGGCACAGGCCGCTCACCGGTGAGCGCGGGGCCCCTCAACGCTTGGGCCTCCTGCGACCAAGGCTCGGGCCCCCTCCGACCAAGGCTCGGGCCCCCTCCGACCAAGGCTCGGGCCCCCCTCCGACCAAGGGTCGGGCCCCCTCCGACCAGGGCTCAGGCCCCCTTCGACCAGGGTTCGGGCCCCCTCTGACCAAGGCTCGGGCCCCTTCGAGCAAGGGCCAAGGCCCTGCAACTCGCCCCCCGTTCGGAACTGCGTATAATCCACCGGTGCTTTCCGCCAGCCGCTACGAGTTGCTCGATCGGATTGCCATCGGGGGTATGGCCGAGCTGTTCCGGGCCCGCATCCTCGGTGAGCACGGGTTCTACAAGATCCTCGCCGTCAAGCGGATCCTCCCGCAGTTCGCGGGCGACGAGGTCTTCGTCAAGATGCTGGTCGACGAGGCGCGCACCGCCTCGCACCTCTCGCATCCGTCCATCGCCGCGGTCTATGAGCTGCGCCGGGACGCCGACGGCGGCCTCTTCATCGCCATGGAGTTCGTCAACGGCCCCAGCCTCGCGGCGCTGCTGCGCAAGCTGAACGAGGCCGGCAAGCACCTGCCGCTGCCGTGCGCCCTCGACGTGGCCATCCACCTCCTGGAGGCGCTCGACTACGCCCACCACCTGGTGGACGCTGGCGGGCGGCCGCTCGGTCTCGTGCACCGCGACGTCTCGCCCGACAACGTCCTCATCGGCCGCGACGGCTCGGTGAAGCTCACCGACTTCGGGGTCGCCAAGGCCCGCGGGCGGATGACGCAGACGCAGCAGGGCACCATCAAGGGCAAGCTCGCGTACATGTCTCCCGAGCAGGTCCGCGGCCAGGAGATCGATGGTCGCGCGGACCTCTTCGCTGGCGCGCTGGTGGCCTGGGAGGCGCTGTGCGGCCGTCCCTACTACGACGCCGAAGGCGATTACGAGCTGATGCGCCAGGTCGCCGAGGGCCGCCAGCGGACGCTCGCCGAGGCGGGCATCGGGGTCCCTCCCGAGGTCGAGGCGGCGCTGGCGAAGGCGCTCTCGGTCGAGCCGAAGGATCGCCACGGTCGCGCGGGCGAGTTCGCCCGCGAGCTCGCCGCCTTCCACCGCCGCACCTTCCCGGACTACACGCCCGATCTCCTCGCCCAGATCGTGGAGGAGCACTTCGCCGACCGCTTCCAGGTCCTCGCCGAGCGCCTGCGCGGCTTCGAGAACGGGGTGGAGAAGCCGTTCGGGCTCCTGAGCCCCGCCCCGGGTGAACCGGAGGCGGGCGCGGCTTCTGATGCGGTCACCGACCCCGGCGCGGCGTCTCCCCGACGCCACTCCCAGACACAGGTCCGAAGGCACTCGCAGCAGGACGTTGCGGCCACGGGTCATCAGTCCACCGGCACCGCTGCCTGGTCACCGCCCGCTGCCGAGCAGCAGGCCTCGGTGCCC
>CAZAIE010000031.1:0-16918 GCA_964485035.1 uncultured Myxococcaceae bacterium
ACAAGAACCTGGACGGCAACGGCGCCAACGGCTGCGAGCCGTGCACCGGGACCGCCTCCTGCGGCTCCAACTGCCTCGCCTGCCAGGCGCTGAACACCACCTCCACCTCCTGCGCGGGCAACGCCGACCCCGCGGCCACCGCCTGCCAGCCGGTCTGCGCGTCGGGCTTCCGCAACCTCGACGCCAACAACGCCAACGGCTGCGAGGCGAAGTGCGACCAGACCAGCCGCTGCGGCAGCGACTGCGCCCCCTGTGTGGCCAACCACGCCACGGTCTCCTGCAGCGGCAACGCCGGGCCCGCCGCCCAGGCCTGCAGCGCCACCTGCCTCCCCGGCTTCGGAAACCTCGACGGCGACAACGCGAACGGCTGCGAGGCTACCTGCGACACCACCTCCCGCTGCGGGCGCAACTGCCTCGCCTGCGCCTCGACCAACGCCTCGGCCACCTCCTGCCTGAGCAACAGCGACCTCGCGGCCACCGCCTGCCGCCCCACCTGCCTGCCGGGCTTCGCCGACCTCGACGGCAACGGCGCCAACGGCTGCGAGGCCCCCTGTTCGACGCCCTCGCACTGCGGCTCCGACTGCGGACCCTGCGCGGCGACCAACACCTCCTCGGTCGCCTGCAGCGGGTCGGCCTCCCCCGCGACGAGCGCCTGCCGCCCCACCTGCTCTCCAGGCTTCGCGAACCTGGACGGCAACAACCAGAACGGCTGCGAGGCCCGGTGCGACCAGACCAGCCGCTGCGGCACCAACTGCCTCGCCTGCGCCGGGACCAACGCCTCGACCACCTCCTGCCTGGGCAACGGCTCTCCGGCGGCGGCCGCCTGCCAGCCGGTCTGCCTGCCTGGCTTTGCGAACCTCGATGGCGACGGCGGGAACGGCTGCGAGGCCGCCTGTTCGACGCCCTCGCACTGCGGCTCCGACTGCGGACCCTGCTCCCCGAGCCACACCTCCTCGGTCACCTGCAGCGGCTCGTCCGCTCCCGCTCAGAGCGCCTGCCGACCGGTCTGCGCCGCGGGCTGGGCGAACGTGGACGGGGACAACCAGAACGCCTGCGAGGCCGCCTGCGACGTCGCCGGGCGCTGCGGCACCGACTGCGCGGCCTGCCAGTCGACCAACGCCAGCGGGACCGGGTGCCAGGGCAACGGCGCCCCCGCGGCTCAGGCCTGCCAGCCCACCTGCCTGCCTGGCTTCGCGAACCTCGACGGCAACGACCAGAACGCCTGCGAGACCCCCTGCGACACCGCCGCCCACTGCGGCTCCGACTGCGGCGCCTGCAGCAACCTCCACGCCGCGGTCACCTCCTGCGCGGGGAACGGGCAGCCCGCCGCCTCGGCCTGCCGGCCCACCTGCGACCCCGGCTGGCGCAACCTCGACGGCAACAACGCCAACGGTTGCGAGGCCCGGTGCGACCAACCCGACCGCTGCGGCTCCGACTGCGCGGCCTGCCTGCCCACCAACGCCAGCGCCAACAAGTGCCAGGGCAACACCCAGCCCGCAGCCCAGGCCTGCCAGCCCACCTGCAAGGCGGGCTTCGCCGACGTCGACGGCGACAGGGCCAACGGCTGCGAGGTGACCTGCTCGGTCGCGCTGGCCTGCGGCTCGGACTGCCGCGCGTGCCTGACCGACCACACCACCGCCACCGGCTGCGCGGGGAACGACCAGCCCGCGACCTCCGCCTGCCGGCCCACCTGCGCCCCGGGGTGGCTGAACCTGAACGGGAACAACCTCGACGCCTGCGAGGCGCGCTGCGACACCAAGGACCGCTGCGGCAGCGACTGCGCCCCCTGCCAGGCCACCCACGCCTCCGGGGCCAGCTGCGCGGGCAACGACGTCCCCGCAGCCCTCGCCTGCCGGCCCTCCTGTCTGCCCGGCTTCGCCGACGCCGACGGCGACGCCGCCAACGGCTGCGAGGCCCCGTGCAACGTGCTCGCCCGCTGCGGCCTCGACTGCCTGCCCTGCCAGGACGTCAACGCCACCGGGACCTCGTGCGCCTCGGCCACGCAGGCCGCCGCCGAGGCCTGCCAGCCGGTGTGCGAGCCGGGCTTCGAGGACATGGACGAGGACGGCGCCAACGGATGCGAGGCGGCCTGCGACGTCCCCGCGCGCTGCGGCGCGGACTGCCGCGCCTGCGCGCTCCTGAACGCCGACTCGGCTGCGTGTGCGAACCGCACCGAGCCTGCCACCGCGGCCTGCGTCCCCGCCTGCAAGCCGGGCTGGGACTCGCTGGACGACAACGGCGCCAACGGCTGCGAGGTGCGCTGCAACTCGCTCGAGCACTGTGGCAGCGACTGCCGCCCCTGCGAGGCCACGCACGCCTCGTCGACCAGCTGCGCCGGCAACGCCGCGCCCGCAGCCACTGCCTGCCGGCCGACCTGCGAGCCCGGCTGGGCCGACGCCGACGGCGACGCGGCGAACGGCTGCGAGGCCGCCTGCGACCTGGGCACCCGCTGCGGCCTGGGGTGCGTGGCCTGCTCGAAGGCCAACGCCATCCAGGCCGGCTGCTCGAGCCGGGCCCTGCCCGCAGAACAGGCCTGCCAGCCCACCTGCCAGCCGGGCTTCCTGGACGCGGACGGCGACGGGCTCAACGGCTGCGAGGCCCGGTGCGACCAGGTGGACCGCTGCGGCACCACCTGCGCCGTCTGCCCCGCGAGGCCCCACGCCACCCTCACCTGCGCCGGCCCGGACCAGGAGCCGGCGCGGGCCTGCGGCTTCGTCTGCCTCGAGGGCTACGCGGACAAGGAGCCATTCGTGGACGGCTGCGAGACCGCCTGCCGCCAGGCCGACCGCTGCGGCTCGGACTGCAAGGCCTGCCCCCCGCTGCCCCACACCGTCGCCAGCTGCCAGGGCAACGAGGTCCCCTCACCCCAGGCCTGCAGCTTCACCTGCGAGACCGGTTACCTGGACGCGAACAAGGACCTCGCCGACGGCTGCGAGGCCTGCGCCCCGGGCTACTGGGCCCAGGGGGTCTCGTGCGCGCGCTGCGAGGTCGACGAGCACTGCGGCTTCGCGGGGACCGCGCTCGCCTTCTGCCGCGACTGCACCTCCGCGGGGGTCACCGACGGCCGCCAGTGCCTCTCCGGCCGCTGCGGCTGCGACACCGACGCCGACTGCCGCGGGGGCCGCTTGTGCCGGGCCCACTCCTGCGTGAAGGAGTGCGTGGGCGACGGCCAGTGCGGCGACGCCGAGCGCTGCTGCGGCCCCGCCGACGCCAAGGTCTGCCTGGTCTGGAGCGACGAGATCTGCGACGGGCGCGACAACGACTGCAACGGGGCGGTCGACGACGGCCTGGCCCAGGACGAGGCGCCGCTCTGCAGCCTCCAGCAGGGGGTCTGCTCGGGCGCACGGGTCGCCTGCAGCGAGGGCCTGATGAAGGACTGCGACCCGGTCCGCTACACCGCGCACTCCGCCGACTACGAGGCCACCGAGACCCGGTGCGACGGGAAGGACAACGACTGCAACGGGAAGACCGACGAGGCTCCCGGCTGCCTGGGGGTGGACGCCGGCCAGCCCGGCCCCGACGCCTCCGGCGTGCGCCCGTTCACCGGCGAGAGCTACTCCCTCGAGAGCTGCGGCTGCCAGCAGGGCGCGGCCCCCAGCACGCTCGCGGCGCTGGCGGTGCTGCTGGTCGGCCTGCGACGGCGCCGCAGGGGTGAGCCCGGACGTCCAGTCGCCGACGGTTCCCGAAGCCCCCGAAGGGGGCCGCCGCGGCCGCGTTGACGGGTGGGGGGGCGGCCCCTATCCTCCCCGCCTCTGCTCACGGGAGACTGAGGCATGAAGACCGCGCTGGAGGGCCTCGCGGCCCGCTTCCCCCAGGAGGTCGAGAAGGTCTACTCGACCCCCCAGGGCGACGACTACGTGGTGGTCCGGCCGGCCGGGCTGCGCGCCGTGGCCCAGGCCTGCAAGGCCGACGGCTTCACCCTCTTCGTCTCCATGTGCGCGGTGGACCGGCTGCTCCTGCCGGAGCCGACCCCGCGCTTCGAGGTCGTCTACCAGGTGCGCCAGGGGCAGGAGCCGTTCAAGAAGCTGCACCTGAAGACCTTCGTCGCCGAGGAGAAGCCGGAGCTCGACTCGCTGCAGCCGGTCTGGAAGGGCGCGGACTGGTTCGAGCGGTACGCCTGGGACTTCTACGGGCTGCGCTTCTTGGGCCACCCCGACCTGCGCCGGGTGCTCCTGTACGAGGAGTTCGTGGGCCACCCGCTGCGCAAGGACTACCCCATGCGCAAGCGCCAGCCGCTGGTGGCCGAGCGGACCTTCCCCGACCTCATCCGCGGCCCGGGCGCCGCGACCCCTGCGAAGTGACCGAGCGAGCGACATGACCGACACCCTGCCCCCCGCCCCGAGCCTGTTGGACGCCCCGCTGGACACGCAGCGGATGGTGGTGAACCTCGGGCCCTCGCACCCAGCCATGCACGGCACCGTGCGCATGGTGGTCGAGCTCGACGGGGAGATCATCGCCAAGGCCACCCCAGAGATCGGCTTCTTGCACCGGGGCTTCGAGAAGAGCTGCGAGAACTCCACCTGGACGCAGGCGCTGCCGTACGTCGACCGCCTGAACTACGTGTCGTCGCTGCTCAACGACTTCGGGTACCTCGCGGCGGTGGAGAAGCTGCTCAACCTCGAGATCCCCGAGCGCGCGAAGTACATCCGCGTCGTCGCCGGGGAGCTGCACCGCATCTGCGACCACCTGACGCTGGTGGGCGCGATGGGCATGGAGCTGGGCGGCTTCACCGCGTTCCTCTACGCCCTCGAGGCACGCGAGCTCATCTGGGACCGCATCGCCGAGCTCACCGGCGCGCGCGTCACCACCAGCTTCGGCCGGCCGGGCGGCGTCGAGCGCGACCTGCCGCCGGGCTGGGCGCCCAAGACCCTGCAGACGCTGGACAAGGTGGCCGAGTTCCGCGACGAGATCGACGCGCTGCTCGCCCGCAACCGCATCTTCGTGGACCGCACCCGCGGCACCGGGGTCATCTCCCGCGAGGACGCGCTGGACTGGGGCTTCACAGGCCCCTGCCTGCGCGCATGCGGCGTGCCCTACGACGTGCGCAAGGCGCACCCGTACCTCGTCTACGACAAGCTCGACTTCGACATCCCCATCGCCGAGAACGGCGACAACTGGGACCGCTACGCCGTCCGCATCGAGGAGATGAAGCAGTCCGACCGGATCGTGCGGCAGGCGCTGGAGCAGATGCCCGCGGGCCCCACCCTGGTCGGCGACTGGCGCGTGCGGTTGCCCCCCAAGGACCAGGTCTACGGCTCCATCGAAGGGGTCATGGCCCACTTCAAGCTGGTGATGGAGGGCATCCAGGTCCCCGCCGGCGAGGCCTACGCCTACACCGAGGCGGCCAACGGAGAGCTGGGCTTCTACGTGGTCTCGGACGGCAGCGGCCGGCCCTACAAGTGCCACGTCCGCTCGCCCGGGTTCGCCATCCTCTCGGCGATCCCCCAGATGATCCAGGGAGGGCTGCTCGCCGACCTGGTCCCCACCTTCGACTCCGTCAACATGATCGGCGGCGAGGTGGAGCAGTAGGTGGACGTCGACTGGGTGGACTGGGTCGGATCGGGCTTCAGCGGGCCTTTGCGGGCTTGGGGCTCTTCTTCAGCACCTCGACCTTGATCTCTGGGAGTCCTGCGTCGGGTTCGGCGACCTCGGGGCGGTCGGCCTTGGGAGCTGGCGCGTCCGCCACCTCGGTGCCGTCTTCGATGAGCACCGGCCCCACCGACTCGGCGTAGAGCGCACGCAGGAGCTGCTGCTTCTGGGCGTTGCTGAGCTGCCCCTTCAGCGAGAGCGTCACCCCGCTGTACTTCAGCACTGCCGGGCTCTTCGCAGCCTCCAGGGTCTTCACCAGCCGGGAGAGCTGGTCCTGCAACGCGTCGGAGGAGTAGTTCAGCTCCAGCCGGTGGGTCGCGTACTCGTCGGTCCCGAGCAGGTCCCTGAGCGCGGTCCGGCACCCGGGGGTCGACACCACGACGGCGACCGTCCGCTCGGCCTCTCCTTCTTCCTTGAGCCCTGGGCACGCCTTCTTCGCAGCGGTCCGCGCCGCCTCGGTGGCCAGCACCGGCGCCGGCCGCTCCGAGGTCTCGCGCACCCTGAGCCGCACGACCTCCACGCGCGACTCGTCGGCCAGGTACAGCAGCGTCCGCCCGGGGGCATGGGCCGCGACCAGCACCTCCCCGGACGGGAGGAGCTCGACCGTCGCCACGGCGGGGTCGTCGACGAACGCGGAGCGCAGGCTGGCGCGGAAGAACTCTTCCTTGCCCACCTCCAGGTCCACCACGCGGGAGACGGGCAGGGCCCAGCCCAGGGCCGGGAGGACCCAGCAGGCAAGCAGCAGGCACACGGTTCGGCGGGTCATGGAGCCCTCGTTGGAGGGGCGGACGCTAGCAGTCGGGCCCGGGACCAGCAACGCCACTATCCTTGGGTCCGGTCGCTGGGAACGGGAGGGGACCCATGGAGACGCTGCAAGGCAAGTCGCTCTCCGAGGTGGAGGCGCTGTTCCGCGACGCGCCGCTGGCCCCGCCCCCGAAGGGGCGGTTCCAGGGGACGCTGCTGCACTGGCTCGAGGGCCCTCCGGCTCGCCATCGGCTGTGGCGCCCCGCCCTCGCCCTGATGTTCCAGTTCACGCCGTTCGGCGTGGACTTCGACGCCCGTCGTTGGTTCCTGCTGCACCACCGGCTCCGGCTGGGCCACTTCGAGGCGGTCCCCCGGCGCTCGCGCTGGCGCGAAGCCGACGTGTATGGGCTCGAGTACGAGGTCTCGCGGCTGCCCGGCCACCTGAAGGCGCTGCTCTACGACGAGCTCAAGCCGCTGTCCCCGGACGTCTGCCTGGGCATCGGGGGGATGGTGCTGCAGGGCGACCCGCAGCCGGCGTTCTTCTTCTCGCTCGAGCGCCAGCTGTAGCCGCTCAGGCCGCGGCCGGCGGGGCGAGCAGCGTGAAGTGGACCCGGGCGCGCTCGGCCTCCACGGTGCGGCGGTCCTCCTTCCGGTGGCGTGCGAGCCAGTAGATCATCTCGTCCGCCTCCCAGGTGCAGGGCTGCCCGTTCATGCGGATGCGCCCCTGGGCGAAGGCCAGCGTGACCTCGCGCAAGGGGTAGCGCCCCAGGTCCCGCACCATCGCCTCGAAGCGCCCCTGGCGCGTGGGGTCGAGGTAGCGGAAGTGGTAGCGCCCCGAGTACGCCATGTGGAACCAGGCCGGGCGGAAGACCACGCCCTGCAGCCCCAGCTCCCGCCCCACCCTCGCGAGCATCTCGCAGGCCTCGCGAGCGAGGCCCAGCCCGGGCATCTCCTGGCCCGGCAGCTGAGGCCGCCGCTGGCTGAAGGCGGCCTTGGGGTTGCGCAGGGTCAGCCAGTGGACGTAGAGCGTCTCCACCCCGGCGAGCTTCTTCTTCTCCAGCACGCACTCCATGAGCAGGTGCTTCACGCCGTCGGACTCGCCGAAGAGCCGCATCCGGTCGCCGGGGCTCGCCTCGTCCACCTCCACCTTGAAGTGCCCGTACCCCAGCCGCTGCAGGTGCCCGAGGATACCGCAGTGGTGCAGCGCGAACTCCACGCCCTCGGCGGTGTAGTGGCCGAGCAGGAGGTAGTGCTCGGGGCCGCGCATGCGCAGCGACTCCTCCACGTCCTCGGCCGAGAAGCTCAGCTCCGTCGGCCGGGTGTCCCGCGGGCCGAAGCTCTCCCAGATCTGCTTGTAGCGGGCGCGCAGCGGGTCGTAGGTGGCCGGGATGGGCTCGCGGGTCCGCCGGGTGAGCGCGATGACCGTCCCCGCGAGGGCCTTCCAGGCGTCGTGGTGGTAGCCGCCGCCCGGCAGCCAGACGCTGGGCACGCCCTCCAGCGCCGCCGCCACCGCGAGGTCCCGCTGGCGCGCGCCGTCGAGGGTGACCGCGAGCTTCCCGAAGCGGTCGTTGGCCATCACGTCGCCCCCGGCGATGACGAAGGCCAGCGCCGGGTGAGCGGGCATCCTGCCCAGCAGCGAGTCCAGCGCCTCGAGGTACGGCCCGTCCGAAGAGCCCTCGGGGAGCACCGTCTCGTCGGCCCCGGGGATGCCGTCCCAGTTCGACCCCGAGATGGACCCGATCCAGACCGTGCGGTCGCCGCGGAAACACTCCGCGGTCCCGTCGGGCGGGTGCGCGTCCAGGTCGATGATCACCACCTGGCCGCGGAAGCCCTCGCTGCGCAGCGCCGCCACCGCGATGGCCATGTCGTTCACCGGGCACATCCCCGCGGCCCGGCCCGGCGCCGCGTGGTGGAACCCGCCCAGCAGGTTCACCGCCGGCCCCTTCGTCCGCAGGGCGATGCGGGCCGCGTCGAGGGTGCCACCCACCGCGAGGCGCACCGTGTTCAGCGTCTCGTCCACCGGCACGTCCGAGGCGTCCACGGCGTAGATGCCGGCGAGCGACTCGCGCTTGCCCAGCGCGGCCATGAGCGCCGGCGTGTGCACCCGGGCGAGGTCCGCGTAGATCGCCCGGCGCGGCGCGCGCAGGTCCGGGGCGGTGATGATGCGCTTCTCGAGGAGGTACCAGGCCACGAAGTCGGCGCGGCGCGGCTCCAGCCCGGCGGTGGCCTCCACCGAGGCGAAGGGCAGCCGGTAGGCGGGGTCGTAGAAGACCGGCACCTCGCGCCGGAAGCGCAGCCCGAGCCGGTCGGCGGCCTCGCCCAGCTGCCGCCGGGGGTCGCGCGCGGCGAGCTCGTCGAGCCAGGGGTCGAGAAGCTCGCGAAGCTGGTCGGTGAGGCCCACGGGGACTCCTCGGCGGACGCGCGCGTCCCGCCACGGCGAAGGCGCCTAGAGTACCAACTCCCCGGCCCCACGCCCGCGCCGAAGTCCCCGTCCGGCGCGGGCCCCGTCTCGGGGTGCGCGGCTCAGCCCTTCACGCCGCCCGCAGTCAGCCCGCCCACGATGAAGCGCTGCAGGCCGAGGAAGAGCGCGACCACCGGCGCCGAGACCAGCACCGCGCCGGCGGCGAAGTCGCCCCAGCGCACGCTCTTGGAGCCCACCGCGCCGTTCACCACCACCGGCAGCGTGTAGTGCAGCTCGCTGTCCATGAACTTGGCCGCGAGGATGTACTCGTTCCAGGCGGTCATGAAGGAGAACAGCGCGGTGATGGCGATGGCCGGCGCGGAGAGCGGGATGACGATGGTCCAGAAGATGCGGGACTGGCTCGCGCCGTCGATGATCGCCGCCTCCTCCAGCTCCTTGGGGATGGTGTCGAAGTACCCCTTCAGGTTCCACACGCTGAACGGCACCGAGGTGGTGGCGTAGACCACGATGAGCCCGAGCATCGAGTCGAGCAGGCCCAGGTAGTTCAGCAGCAGGTACAGGGGGATCATCATCATCGTGCCGGGGAACATCTGGGTGGCCAGGAAGGCCAACAGCCCCGCGCGGCGCCCCGGGAACTTGAAGCGGCTGAAGGCGTAGGCTGCGGTCGCCGAGAGGAAGATGCCCAAGAGCGCCGACGAGCCGGCGATGGCGAAGCTGTTCCAGAGCTGCCGGCCGAAGAGCCAGCGGCCCTGGTTGTCGGTGCTGGTCACCAGGCGCACGAAGTTGTCCAGCGACGGGTGCTCCGGGATGGGCGAGAGCGAGAAGGCGAAGTCCTGCCCCGGCTCGAGCGCCATCTTCACCACCCACAGCACCGGCCAGAGCACGGCGATGGTGAAGGGGATGAGGAAGAGGTGCCTGCCCGCCTGCGAGAAGAAGCCCTTGCCCTTGGCCTTGGGAGTCGTTGCGCTCATTCGAAGGCTCCCTCGGTCGCCTTGGTGATGCGGTTGGTGATCACGGTGTAGGTCAGCAGGATGACGAAGATGATGGTCGCGTACGCCGCCGCGTAGCCGTACCGGTACTGCTCGAAGGCGTAGCGGAAGGCCTGCGTCACCAGGATGTCGGTGGCCCCGTCGGGCGCGCCGCCGGAGACCAGGTAGATGACGTTGAAGGAGAGGTTGAAGGTCCAGATGGCCCCGAGGATGACCGCGGGGATCATCGCCGGCTTGAGCAGCGGCAGGGTCACGTTGGTGAACTTCTTCCAGCGCCCCGCCCCGTCCACGTCCGCGGCCTCGTACAGCTCCTTGGGGATGGACTGCAGCGCGCCCAGCGCGGTCACCATCATGAAGGGGAAGCCGAGCCACACGTTGGTGGCCAGGTTGGCGAAGAAGGCGCTCACTGGGTGGTCGAACCAGCTGAACACCCCCAGCCCGAAGACGCGGTTGATGAGGCCGTACTCGGCGTTGAACATCGCCTTCCAGATCAGCGCGGTGATGTAGTTCGGGATCGCCCAGGGCACGATGAGCGCCACCCGGTAGGCGTTGCGGAAGCGCAACTTGGTGTCCTGCAGCAGCATCGCCAGGCCCAGGCCGATGGTCACGTGCAGGAAGACGTTCACCACCGTCCAGAGCACCGTCATCCCGAACGTGTAGTAGAAGCTGTGCGCGTCCCCCGCCCCCCGCGCGAGGATGATGTCCAGGAAGTTGGCCATCCCCACGAACTTCTCGCGGGTCGGCGTCACGTCGTAGAAGGCCAGCGACAGGCCGTACCCGAAGGGCACGAACACCAGCACGATGACCCCCGCGACCGCCGGCGCCACGTAGGCGTAGGCACCCAGGTGCGGGCGCAGCTTCTCGCGGTAGACCAACCCCAGCACGGTGAGCGCGGCGCAGATGAGGCCCAGCACGTACTGCCAGGTGCGGTTCTGCTGCACCGGCGCCCCGCCGCGCACCACCGCCACCCGGCCGTCCGCAGTCGCGAGCGCCAGGGTCACCTCGGTCTTGGTCTTGTTCCAGGCCACCGCGGGGACACCGGGCCGGGTCTCGGCCTCGTCTGCCAGGTCGGCGATCTCCTTGGCCATGGGGCAGCCGGCCTGGCCGGCGAACCCGCGGAGCTTGTCCTTCTCCGGGCACCAGCGGCCCAGGACCGGCTTCACCGTGGGCTCGAAGCGCAGCACCGCAGCCTCCCAGCGGCTGTCCTTGAGCAGCTCGCCGGGGTGCTCGGCCTGCCACTTCGCCTGCTCGAAGACCTTCTCCGCGTCCTTGGTGATGACGTCGACGGTCTCGCCACGGTCGGAGACCGCCGCCGCCTCGGTGACGCGGCGCTGCGCCTCGGCCAGGGCGGCGTCGGGGTCCTGCCCCTGCCCCACCACCTTGACGATCGCCGCGTCCATGGGAGTCCACACGTGGCGCATCACCGGGGCGCTGGGCATGGGCACGGCGAGCTCGGCCTGGGCGCGGAAACCCTGCAGCCGGTCGTCCTTCACCCCGTCCCAGGCGGCGCGGTTGCACACCGGCGTCCCCGCCTTGGTCAGCCGCAGGCGCGCGGCGTCGTCGGAGGTGAGCGCCAGCATCAGCTCCAGGCCCTCGCGCTGGTGGGCGCTGCGCGAGGAGAGGATGACCGCCTCCACGCCCAGGTACGGGCGGGCCGGGCCCGCAGGCCCCGCCGGCAGCGGCGCGACCCGCGCGTCGATGCCCGGCTTGATGTCGCCCAGGAACCAGGGCCCGGCGACGACCATGGCCGCCTTGCCCTCGTTGAAGAGCGAGTTGACCATCGCGCCGGTGACCTCCTTGGGGAGCAGGCCCTGGTCGCGCAGCCCCTTCACGTAGGCCAGCGCCTCGGCGTTGGCGCGGGCGTTGAGGGTGGGCTGGCCCTTCCCGTCGAGGACGGCCCCGCCGAAGGCGTGGAGGAAGCCGACCTCGGTGTAGGTGATGCCCCAGTCCATGACGAAGCCGTAGTTGCCCTCGGCGGTGTGGGCCTTGGCCAGCGCCACCAGCTCGTCCAGGGTCCGCGGGGGTTGGGAGACCTTCGCCCCGTCGTAGACCAGGGCCAGGGACTTCATCGCGATGGGCAGGCCGAAGAGCTGGCGGCTGCCCTGGGGCACGGTGAGCGCCTGCAGCGCCGCGGGGGTGAAGCGCCGCACCACCTCGCCGTCCACCATGTGCTGCAGCGGCTCGGCCAGGCCCTGCGCGGCCCAGTCCCCCAGCCGGTCGTGGCCGGGGAAGATGAAGACGTCGGGGCCCTTGCCCACGCCCATGGCGGAGGTGAGCTTGTCGGCGAAGGCGTCGTAGGGGATGGGCAGCGCGGTGACGCGGATCTTCGGGTGGGCCTCGTTGAAGCCCTTGAGGATCTCCTCGAAGACGTTGCGCTCGGCGCCGGAGTAGCTGTGCCAGAGGACGAGGTCGACCGGGCCGGCGGGGACGGGCGCCGCGGGCTCGGCCGCAGAGGCCACGCAGACCGGGGCAGCCCACAGCGCCAGCCCGGCGAGGGCCGTGATGAGACAGGCTCGCATCGGAGGGCTCCTCACAGCGCGGCGCCGTTGTCGCCGGCCGCGAAGAAGTGGAGGTTCTTGGGGTCGAAGTAGAGCGGCACCGTCTGCTCGGCCTTGGCCGGCGAGCGGGCGCCCACGCGCGCGATGAGGCGGGTCTTCCCGTCGGTCGCGGTCCCGGTGAGGTAGCTCTCGGAGCCCAGCGGCTCCACCAGCTCCACCATCATCGGCAGCGGGAGCAGGCCCTCCGCGGGGGCGTCGAAGAGGTGCTCGGGGCGCACGCCGACGACGCACGAGCCCTTGAACGCCTCCAGCCGCGAGGGGAGCGGCAGCCGGGTCCCGAAGGCCTGGACCGAGCCGTTCTCGGCGACGCCGTCGGCGAAGTTCATGGAGGGCGAACCGATGAAGCCGGCGACGAAGCGGTTGGCCGGGCGCTCGTACAGCTCCAGCGGGGTGGCCAGCTGCTGCAGGTAGCCGGCGTGCAGCACCGCGATGCGGTCCGCCAGGGTCATCGCCTCGACCTGGTCGTGCGTGACGTAGACGATGGTGGGCTTGAGCCGCTTGTGGATGCGGGCGATCTCCGCGCGCATCTGCACGCGCAGCTTGGCGTCGAGGTTGGAGAGCGGCTCGTCGAAGAGGAACACCGGGGCGCGCCGCACGATGGCGCGTCCCATGGCCACGCGCTGGCGCTGACCGCCCGAGAGCGCCTTGGGCTTGCGGTCCAGCAGGTGCACCAGGTCGAGCATCTTCGCCGCCTCGTCCACGCGCGCGTCGATCTCGTGGGGGGGCATGGAGCGCATCTTCAGGCCGAAGGCCATGTTGTCGCGCACGCTCATGTGCGGGTAGAGCGCGTAGCTCTGGAAGACCATGGCGATGTCGCGGTCCTTGGGGTGGACCTCGTTCATCCGCTTCTCGCCGATGAGCAGCTCGCCCTCGGTGATCTCCTCCAGCCCAGCGATCATCCGGAGCGTCGTGGACTTGCCGCAGCCCGAGGGGCCGACCAGCACCAGGAACTCGCCGTCCTTCACCGTGAGGGAGACGCCCTTCACGGTCGGGGGGGCGTCACCGTACCGCTTCACCAGGTTCTTCAGGATGACTTCTGCCATGGGGAGAAAGCCTCGAGCAGCCGGGTCGTGGGCCCCCGCTCCGCCGGCGCGCGGAGCGGGGGTTGGTCGTCGTTCAGTTCGTCGTCAGCGCGCCAGGACCGTCACTGTACGGTGAGCACGCCACTCTTCGCAGGGTCGAATTCGGCGGCCCCCGTGGAGCCGTCGGTGTCGCAGTAGGTCCAGCCCTTGTCGCGGCGCACGCGGTAGACGTAGCGGTACGAGCCCGCGGCGGGGGCTACGAAGCTGGCCTTGTACTCGTCGTTGTTCCCGGAGTCGGCGTTCCAGGTGGCAGAGGTCCAGGTGAACGCGTCGGTGCGGGGTGAGGCGGCCGCAGCGCCCCAGCCGAGCTGGGAGGTGAGGCCCGCGCCCTGCCCGGTGCCGCTCGTGACCGTGTCCACCCACACCTGGCCGAACGCCAGGGGAGTGGCCGCGCCGGGCGCGGCGGTCATCGTCGGCGGCCACTGCAGGTTGCACCAGCCGATGTCGTTGTCCGCCTTCGCCGGCTCGGGGAAGGTCGCCAGGTGGGCCAGCTCCACCAGCGCCACGCCCGTGGAGCCGTCCAGGTCGGCGTAGTAGACCTGCCCGCCCTTGGTGAAGCGCATCGCCACCGCGTAGGAGCCGGCGGCCGGCGCGACGAACCAGCCGGCGTAGAGGTCGTTGGTGGTCCCCGCCGTCCCGCCAGCGTCACCGGCGTAGGCGGCGCTCTTCCAGGTCCACGACGCGGCGGAGGGCAGGTCTGCCACCGGGCCGAAGCCCACGTCCGCGGTGATGCCCGCCCCCTGCCCGGCCTTGTCGGTGAGCCCGGCCACGAACACCTCGGCCTCGACCTTGACCTGCGCGCCCACGTTCTCCACCCCCGCCACGAGGCCGCGCAGCTGCGACCAGAGCGCCACCGGGGCGTTCACTGTGAGGGCGCCCTGCTGGGCCTTGGCGTAGCCGTTGGTCGACCCGTCCAGGTCGCAGTAGGTCCAGGCGCCCTGCTTGTAGCGGAAGCGGTAGGCGTACCCGTAGTTGCCTTGGGTGGCGGAGATGGCCCCCAGGAACTCGTCGTTGTTCGAGGCGTCCTTGTTGAAGGTCGCCGCCGCCCAGGTCCACGAGCCGTCGGTCGAGCCGTCGGTCCCGGCCGGGCCGAAGCCGTACTCGCCGTCGAGGTCGGCGGCCTTGCCCGCGGGCTCGGTGACCCCGGCCTTGTAGGCCTGCCCGTAGATGGTGAAGGTGGTCCCCTCGACGATGGTGCCGGAGGAGGGCCACTGCAGCACGCAGTAGTCCACCGTGGCCTGGGGCTTGGCGTTCACGGTGAGCGCGCCCTGCTGGGCCCCGGCGTAGCCGTTCGCGGAGGCGTCGAGGTCGCAGTACGTCCAGGGGCCGGCCTTGTAGCGGAAGCGGTACGCGTAGGCGTACGTGCCCTTCGCCGGCGAGAGCTGGGCCGAGTACTCGTCGTTGTCGCCCACGTCCTTGAGGAACGCCGCGGCGGCCCAGGTCCAGTTGGTCGCGGTGGAGCCGTCGGTCCCGGTCGGGCCGTAGCCCACCTGGCCCTCGACGTCACCGCCCGCGCCGGGGCCGCTGGTCACCGAGTTCACGAAGACCTGACCGAACACCGGGACCGCGTCCCCCTCGAGGATCGTCGCCGAGGCGGGGAACTGCAGGTTGCACCAGTCCACCTGCGGGGGCTTGACCGCGGCGACCTTGAGCGCGCCCTGCTTCGCCTTGTCGTACCCGTTGGTCGAGGAGTCGAGGTCGCAGTAGGTCCAGGCCCCGCCCTTGTAGCGGAAGCGGTAGGCGTACTCGTAGTCCCCGACGGTCGCGGGCGACAGCTCGGCCTTGTACTCGTCGTTCGAGGTCTCGTCGCGGTTGAAGGTCGCGGCGCTCCAGCTCCAGCTCCCGTCGGTCGAGCCGTCGGTGCCCTTGGCGCCGATGCCGACCTGGCCCTCCACCTCGGCGCCCGCCGCGACCTTGTCGGTCACGCCGGCGACGAAGACCTGACCGAAAATGGGGGCCTTCTCCCCGACGGTGATGGTCGCGCTGGGCGGGAAGTGGGTGTCGCACCAGTCCACCTGCGGCGGCTTCACCGCGGCGACGTTGAGCGCACCCTGCTTGGCCTTGTCGTACCCGTTGGTCGAGGAGTCGAGGTCACAGTAGGTCCAGGCCCCACCCTTGTAGCGGAAGCGGTACGCGTACTCGTAGTCCCCGATGGCCGCGGGCTTGAACGTCGCAGCGTACTCATCGTTGTCGCCCACGTCCTTGTCGTTGTAGGTCGCTGGCGTCCAACTCCACGAAGCGTCGGTCGCGCCGTCGGTCCCCTTGGCCCCCACCCCCAGCTCGCCCTCGACGTCGGCGCCGGCGCCCTGCACCTCGGTCGACCCGGCGACGAACACCTGCCCGAACGCGGTGAGCGAGTCCCCCACGGTGAGCTTGGCCGAGGCGGGGAACTGCAGGTTGCACCAGTCGACGGTCAGCGCGGTGACGTCGAGCGCGCCGAGCTTGGTGGCATCGAACTGGGCCGGCGCGTGGCCCACGGTGTCGCAGTAGACGGGGTCGCCGGTGTTCAGCCGGAAGCGGTAGGCGTAGGCGTACTTGCCGGGGTTCGCGGGGACGACCCGGCCCTTGTACTCGTCGTTGTTGCCCACGTCCTGCAGGAACGTGGCGCTGCCCCAGGTCCACTCCGTCGAGGCGCGCGGGTCGCTGCCCACCGGCCCGAAGCCGACCTGGCCCACGATGCCCGCGCCCTGCCCGGCGGCCTCGGTGAGGCCGGTGACCAGCACCTGCCCGGAGACGAAGACCTCGGCCCCGACCTTGGCGGTGGCGGTGAGGGGGGCGAGGTTGCACCAGGAGATCTCCGGGGGCTTCACCTCGGTGACCGTGAGCGCGCCCTGCTTCGCCTTGTCGTACCCGTCACCCGAGCCGTTCAGGTCGCAGTAGGTCCACGCGCCGCCCTTGTAGCGGAAGCGGTAGGCGTACCCGTAGGCGCCCACGGCCGGCGAGAGCTCGGCCTTGTACTCGTCGTTGTTGGCGTCGTCCTTGTTGAACACCGCGGAAGCCCAGACCCAGCTCGCCTCGTTCGCCCCGTCGGTCCCCTGGGCCCCGTAGCCCACCTGGCCCTCGATGTCGGTGCGCGCGCCGTTCAGCTCGGTCTGGCCGGAGACGTAGACCTGCCCGAAGATCGCGACCTTGGCACCCACCGCGATCGACGCGTTGGGCGGGAACTGCAGCGTGCACCACCCGATGCCCGCGGTCCCCGCGTCGAGGCCGACGGTCCCGGTGTCGGGGCCGGTGGGGCCTGCGTCCTCACCGATGATCACCTCGTCCGCGTCGGGGCGGATGCTCGCGTCCTTGCGCACCGAGGCGTCGGGACCCGAGCCCTCCCCAGGACACCCCGCCAGCGCCAGCAGCAGGCCCACCAACCAAGCAGCTCGCTTCGTCATGGTCGTCCTCCAGATGACTGGCCCGGTCAGGGCCTCGCGTTCCAGGAAAGCTTCGCCCGCACCGGCCCGGCGCCCAGGGGCACCAGCAGCGACCGGTTGTCTCCGTCCTCCCACACCACGCCCGCCGCCCGCTTCACCACCACCTTGAAGT
>CAZAIE010000032.1:0-16818 GCA_964485035.1 uncultured Myxococcaceae bacterium
GCGCAGGGGCCTGCGGCTGGGGCGCTTGGGGCTGGCGCGCACGCAGGTCGGGGTCGTCCGGCGCGAGCTCCCCCACCTTCTTCCAGACGTCCCGCTCCTCGTCGACGCGGTCCTGCTCGTCGTAGATCTTGGCGAGTTCCTTGTAGACCGAGACGGTCTTCGACACCTGGCCCAGCTCCTTGAAGGCCTGAGCCAGCATGTGCAGCGTCTCGACGTCCTTCGGATCGGCCTTGAAGCAGAGCTGGAGCTTGGCGAGCGCCCGCTTGGTGTCCTGCTTGGTGAGGTAGATGTTCGCGAGCTCGCGCGTGAGCTCGATGTTGTTCGGGTCGAGGAAGACGAGGCGCTCGGCGACCTTCACGTAGTCGTCGACGCGGTTGTTGCGCTTGAGGTACTCCGCCGCGCGCTGAAACTCCCCCAGCGCCTCCGCGTTCATGTTCTCGCGGGCGTAGAGCTCGGCGAGCTTGATGCGGCTGGCGACGTTGTCCGGGTCGAGGTCCACCATCTTCCGCAGCGTGTCCAGGCTCGCGCGGAGGTTCCCCGCCTTCTCGTAGTGGTTCGCGACCAGCTGGAACTGCGCCATCGCGTCGCTCATCAGCCCCAGCTGCTGATGCAACTCTGCCAGGCGCAGGTTCACTTCCACCAGCGTCGGGTTGAGCTTCAGGACCTGCTTGTAGACGGCGACAGCCTTGAGGAAGAAGCCGTCTGCGGCGTAGCTCTCGGCAACCTTGAGGAAGCAGTCGGCGGCGAGGAGGTTGTCGCCCTTCTTCTGATACAGCTCCCCGAGCTTCTGCTGGACACGCGCGTCCTTCGGGTCGGCTTCGAGGAGCTTGGCGTACTCCTTGATGGCCTTGTCGTACTGGCCCTTCTGGACGAACTTCGTCGCGGCCTCGATGATCTTGTTCTTGTCGATCGCCACTGGGCCGTTCGCTCTGCGCGCCTCCGTTCGCGTCTGTGCGAAGCAGGAACAGAGGTAGTCCCCACCCGCCGTGGATGGGGAGCCGCTGTCGAAAGGCGCGGGAAGAAAGGTTAACGAAGCCCCCCTCCCTCGTCAAGGAACCGTCCGGGCAAAAAAAGGCCGGAGGCGCGAGGAGTTACGTCCCTTCATGCGGCTCGGGCGCGACCCCATGAAGGAGCCACGCCCGAGACCTGCTGACACGGTGACTAGGCGGTCGCGACGCGGGTCACGTACTCGCCAGTGCGGGTGTCGATGCGGAGGATGTCGCCCTCGTTGATGAACAGGGGGACCTGGACGGAGTAGCCCGTCTCGAGCTCCGCCGGCTTCTGCGCCCCGGACACGGTGTCACCCCGCACCCCTGGGTCGCACTTGGCAACGCGCAGCTCCACAGTGTTCGGAACGGTCACTCCGACCGGCTTGCCCTTGTAGAAGACGATGTCGACGTTCAGGTTCTCCTTCAGGAAGTTCTTCGACTCGCCCAGCTGCTCCTGCGAGAGGAACGTCTGGTCGTAGGTCTTGGAGTCCATGAAGTAGAAATCGCCGGCCTGGACGTACAGGTACTGCATCTGCTTCTCCTCGATCTCGGCGCGGATGAACTTCTCGCCCGACTTGTAGTTGTACTCGAGGGTACGCCCGGAGAGCAGGCTGCGGATCTTGGTGCGGACGAAGGCCGAGCCCTTACCGGGCTTCACATGCTGGAAATAGACGATCTCGAACGGCTCGTTGTCGATCTCGATCTTCAGGCCGTTGCGGAATTCACTGGTGTCAACCATGTCTGCCATTGGGTTCGGCTCCTTCGATGCACCCGTCGGCCCCAAGGGCGCGGGCGTGGTGTCGTGCGGCGCGGGCGCCGCGAACTAGAGTTCAGCCTTGACCTTCGGCGCGGCGAGCCGGAGTGCGTACCGGCCCTTCCCGAAGTTCCCGTCCGGCGCCAGCACCAGCACCAAGTAGTACTCGGGGGTGAGGAACCGGGCGAGCGTGCAGATCTTGTCGGTGCTGATGGCCACCTCGGTCACTGAACCAGCCTCGAGCAGGCCTGCCGCCTCCTTGAGCTTGTTCAGGATGTTGCCGTACTCGACCAGCATCGCCGACAGGTCGACCCCCGGCTCCTTCGTCTGCTGCGTCTCGACGGCCATCCCGTCGAAGCCCATGATGCTGCACGCGATGGAACCCTCGACCTGGCCAAGGACCTGCTCGAGATGGGCACGGAAGGACATGAGGCGCCTCAGTGGAGGAGAAGCCGGGACGGCTGCGGCCCAACCGCCACCGGAGGTCCGGGGACGACTGGGCCGCTTGTCCCGGCGCTTAGCTAGCCTGCCCGCGCTGCCGAGTCAAGGCGGGAGGTGGGACGTGTGTGTGGCCCCTACTGCGCTGCACACACGATCTGGGAGTCCTGCCCTTTGAGGTAGGCGCAGGAGTAGCGACTGACCAGGGTGGGCACACCGCTGTCACAGGTCACGCTGGCAAGCTCGGCATTGGACACGGTGACTGGGTACACGTAGCTCGCGGTCTCGAAGCCCACCCCATGGGCGAAGTCCCCTCGGAACTTGATCGACATGGTGCTGTTCACCGGCTCTTCGCCGAGTTTCTCCCTCATCTTCTCGCCAGCCTCGCCCACGAGGATGTTCGTGAGCAGGACGAATTCGGACTGGGCCTTGATGTTGCCCGAGAGTGGGACGACCTGGGGGGCGAGCCGGGGGAAGGTGCCACACCGCTGTGCCGAGTCGACGCAGGTGTACTCCACCTCCATCTCCCGCACGAAGAAGTCGTTCGCACCATCTTGAGTGATGGGGGGGGAGCTTCCATTGATCCCCGACTTGACCTCGAGGTTGTTCTTCAGCGACAGCGTCAGGACGTACTGGTTGGCGTACGCAAGGTTCAGCGTCCCGGCGAGCTGCTGGGCGCCACTCGTGGTCCCCGTGATCGTGCACTCGTCCGTCACTTCCGGGGAGAACGAGCCCAGCACCTCGATCGACTGGCGGTCTGGGACGCAGGAGGCGAGCACGACGGCCGAGAGCGCAAACAGGGCATGGATATTCGGGTTCATGGCTCTCCTCACTACTGCGCCTCGTTCGACACCACGAGTTGGTTTCGGTTGACGATTCGAGGGGTGATGAACACCAGGAGCTCGGTCCTCTGCTCGGCCTCGTTCTTCTTCTTGAACAGCCATCCCAGGATCGGGATCTTCGAGAGGACGGGGACGTTGGCCTCGCTCGAGCCCGTGGACCGGGTGTAGATGCCACCGATCACCGTGGTGTCGCCGTCCTTCACGAGAACCTGGGTGTTGGCCTCCTTCTTCGAGATGGCCGGCTGGCCGTTGGCCCCGGTCAAGCTCCGGTCGGGTTGGTTGTTGGTGGCCTGGATGTTCAACAGGACGCTGCCGTCGGCGGTCACGTGCGGCGTCACCTTCAGCTCGAGCTTTGCCTCGACGAACACCGTGTTCACGCCACCTGCAGAGACCTGGCTGAAGGGGATGGACAAGCCCTGTCCGATGGTTGCAGGCATGTTGTCCAAGGTCGTCACCTTCGGCGCGCTGATCGTCTTGAGCTGCCCACTGCTCTCGAAGGCGGAGAGACGCAGGTTGAGCATCGCGGAGCCGCCAGCAGAGCCGAAGAGGAAGTTGAGGCCACCGCCGGAGCCGGGGCCCGATGCGGCGGGCAGATCGACCGCCCAGGGCACGGCTGCCGAGCCCATCGTGCCATTGGCAGCAGACCCGTCGACCCGGATGGTGCTGGGGAAGGCCAGGCCCGTCGCGTTGCCAGTGGCCGGTCCGAAGGCGAGCGAGCCGCCCCACTGCACGCCGACCTCGCGGGCGATGTTGGAGTTCATCTCCACGATCCGTCCCTCGATGAGCACCTGCGGGGTCTGGGTGTCGAGCTTTCGGACGAGGCCCTCGACACGAGCCAGCGCATCGAGCGTGTCCTTCACGATGATCACGTTGGTGCGCTTGTCGACGCTCATGCTGCCGCGCTCGGTGAGGAGGTCCTTGACCTTCGAGCTGACTTCTTCGGCGATGGCGTAGTTCACCGGGACAAGACGCACCTTCAGAGGCTCGGAGTTGAGCGCCGCCTTCCTCATCGCCTCCGCGATCTTCCGCTCCTCCTCCAAGTCCTTGAGCGACGCAATCCGGAGGATGTTCCCCGTGTCCTCCTTCCCGAGCCCCTTCGACTTGAGGATGATGTCCAGCGCCTGGTCCCAGGGCACGTTGCGCAACCGGATGGTGACCTTGCCGCGCACGTCGTCGGCCACCACCACGTTCCGCTTCGACACCTCGGCGATGATGCGCAGCAGGTTGTGGATGTCGATCTCCTTGAACTCGAACGACACCCTGCGCCCGGTGTACTTGGCCTTGCGGGCAGCTCCAGCAGCAGCGTAGCCCGGAGCCTCGGCGGCAAAGCCGCTGGCCCTGGGCGCGACCGCGGTCTGCTCCTCGACCTCGACCCGCTGCCCGTCGATCACCAGCTCCGCAGAGGTGCTCGGAGCGCTCCCGAACGCCCAGACCAGCTGGCCGTTCTCGAACTGCACGCGGTCCTCGGTCGAGCCCTCAAGGGTCGCGACGATCTGCACCGAGTCCGCCTGGCCGGGCGCGCTGAAGGAGCTGACCATCTTCACCGGCCCGCCGAAGGCCGAGGTGTCGAGGCTGCGCTCCAGCCGCTTCGGCAGGGCAGTCCGCGAGAGGGTCAGCACCGCCGTCCGGGGGTCCGGCCGGGCGACGTGGTAGTCGGTGCCCTGCGGCACACCGATCACCACCCTGCCCTGCTCCGTGTCGCCCCTGAAGGCCACGTCCTTCACCGTCACCTTGCCCTGCGAGGGCTTGGCCACGGCCGAAGCCTGCTCCGTCGCCACCTCACGGCCGCGGATCGCCACCTGCAGGCCACTGGCGGTCCGGGAAACCTCGTAGCCGGGCATCCGATCTCCGGACCGGGCCTCCACCACCAGGCGCACCTTGCCGTCGTGCTTGCCAGAGCGCACTTCCTTCACGGCAGAACCGAGGGCTCCAGACTGCGCCCGGACGCCCTTCTCGAAGCCCAGGAGGTCGATGGCGAGGCGGGGAGGGTCGCTCAGCTCGATGACGTCGAAGGTGCCCACCTCACCGTCCGCCGCAAGGTCCAGCACCAGTGCCCCACCCCGCTTCGACTGCTTGAGGGACGTGAGGCGACGGGCCGGGTTCTCGAGAGGACGCTCGTCACGGCGCGACGTGACGACGTTGGGCTCCACGGCCGGCCCCGGGGCCACCTGGGGCTGCGCGAGAGCCACGGCGGGAGGCTCGTCCGCCCGCGAAGCAGTGACCGGAGCCACCGCCTGGCCGGCAACGGAAACCACTACGTTCTCGCCAACCGCCCGGACGTCGTACCGCGCGTCTTCGGCAATGGCCACCACGACACGGCCTACCGCCGCCTGACCATCCGCGAACTGGGAGATCGCGACACCGGTCACCAGCCCCTTCCCCTCGCGAGAACCCCGGACAGCCGAGACGTCTGCCCCGGCAAGATCCACCACGACACGAGCGGGGTCGGAAAGCCGGAAGACAGTGAACGTCGGGGCCTTGGACCCGACGATGGTCACCTGGGCGGCCTGGCCATCACCAGTAAGCTCGACGCCCGAGACGGCGTTCGCCGCTCCGGTCGACAGGGCAGCCGCAGGGGACAGCAGGACCAGGCAGGCGACGAGCACGTTGGGAGTCTTCATCAGGCGTTCTCCTTCGACCTCAGCACAGGCAGCCCCTTCCACGTTTCGACGGATTCCAGTCATTCGGCCACCTCGGGGGTCAGCAGGTTGTCTTCCTGCTCCCCTGGCTTCTGGTCGTCTGGCAGCTTGATGGGTACCGGGTTCACGTGCGGCTTGCCCATCTGGTCCTTGTAGATCTCCGTAACGACAATCTCCCCCGACCGGATCTGGGTCACCTTGCCGTTGCGCTTCCCGACGAAGGTGCCTCGACGAACGATGTACCCTCGCCCCTGAGGATCTTCGACCATCGCCAACGGGTTGGAGACGCCGCTGATGACCGCGACCAGCCGGAGTTGCTCAAGCTCCCATTTGCACAGCGGACCACAGTTGGGCGTGCCAGGGCTGGACTCCACTGGCCCCATCTTCTCATCGATGGTGGAGCGGAATGGGTCCCGCTTCCCGACCGGCGAGTAGGCGTACTCGACTGCGGGGAGCACCTCGGCAGGCTTCGTCTCCACCGGCTTGGGGGCGGCAGCGGGCTTCGGGGCCGCAGGAGGAGGCGCGGGAGGCGGCGGCTCGGAACCACAAGCCACCACCGCCAGGAGCGCCGCGAGGATGAAAGATCGTCCGGACATTGTCACCTCTTGGTCGCTCACTTCTTCTTGGGAGAAGCCTTGGCAGGAGCCTTGGCAGCCGTCTCGATGAACCGGAACGTCGTCGCCTGATAGCTGGCGCCGAGGATCACCTTCTCGTTCTTCCGCGCAGGACTGTCGAACGTGATCCCGCTGATGTTCACGATTCGCCGGAGTTTGGAGACACTCTCGAAGAAGACCGCGATCTCGTGGTAGTTCCCGGCCACACGCATCCTGATTGGAATGGCGGCATAGAAGGTCTGCGCGCTCTCCGCGCCAGGCTCGAGCGACACAATCTCCAGCCCACTCTTCTTGCCGACGTCGTTGAGCTGGCGCAGAAGCTCATCGATCTCTGCTTCGCGCGGAAGTTCGGTCAGCGCCTCCGCCAAGCGCCGCTCCAGGACCTCCTTGTCTCGCCGGTACTGGTTCAGGTTGTCGGCAATGACACGCTTCTTGACGAGGTCCTCTTCCAACGTCCTGATCTGCGCCTTCGAGGCTTCGATCTTCGTGTTCAGGTCATCAACGACCAGAAAGAAGTTGGCGGCGGTCAGGAGTCCGGCAAGCACCAGCAGCGCGCCGAGCTTGGTTCCCAGCGGGAGCTTCACCAATCGATCGAGGAGATTGTTCATCGCAGGTCCTCAGATTGCGAAGTTCGCAGAGAAAGAGAGCGAGAACTCGACAATCTTCTCTTTGGTCTTCTCTTTGCTCGCACGGAGCTCGGTCTTCTTCAGCCTGATGTTGGTGAAGAACAACCCCACTTGGCCAGCAGAGAACTCCTTGATCTGCCCGGAGGTCTGCAGCTCGACCCGGCTACTCGCAGACTTGCGTCCCGTTTCGACCAGACGCCCCATGCCGTCCGGGGTCCAGACGATGTTGGCCAGCGCCTTCATGTACTCCGCGAGGTCGTCGTTGGAGAGCGCCGAGCCATCGAGGGTCATGGAACCGCCCTTCTCGTCTAGCTTCCGCAGCCACACGTTCTTGGGAATGGCCGTGGCCAGCGCATCGAGCATCTTCACTGGGCCCGTCCGCCCCCGCTTCAAGGTGTCGAGGACCTTCAGCTTGTCCTCCAGCGCCTTGTTCTCCTTCTCGTAGTTCTTCACCTCACCGATGATCCGGTCGAGGTCGGCGATTTCCTTCTCGATCCGCTGGACGTCCTGCCGGAGCCGCGTCTCGGACTGGGCGGTCTCGTTGTACCAGTAGAAGTTGCCGATGAAGGCGCCGACGAGGACAAGGGCGAGGAGAATCAGCTGCTTCTGCCCCGCCTCCTTCTTCTTGACCTGTCGGACAGGCAGTAGGTTGATGCGAATCATCGCGCGCCCCTTGGGCTGACCTGGTTTCCGCCCTGCATGAGTCCGTTCACTTGTCCGCCGGGCGCCGCAGCGCCAGGCCCACTGCCACCGCCGCCAGCGGCGCAATGTCCATGATGTAGGCGGGGTCGAAGCGACGGTTGTCGATCTCGATGTTCTTGAACGGGTTCAAGATCTCGACCGGCACCCCGACCCGCTGCTCGATGGTCTTGAACAGCGCCGGGATCTTCGCGGTGCCGCCCGAGAGGAGCACCTTGGCGAAGTGGCTGTCTGCCGCCGTGGAGGCGTAGAAGTCCAGCGACCGCTGGATCTCGCCGGCCATCTGCTCCGCCACCGAGCCCAGGACCCGCTCGACCTCTTGGGGCACCACCGAGTCGGCGTCGGCCCGGTTCCCGCCGATCTTCAGGGCCTCGGCCTCGTCATAGGAGACGTTGAGCTGCTTCTGGATCTCCTCGGTGAACTGGTTGCCGCCGATGGTGACGTCGCGGGTGAAGGTGGTGACACCGTTGGCCAGGATGTTGATGTTGACCACCGAGGCCCCGGCGTTGATGAGGACCACCGTCTCGCCCTTGGGCAGGTCGTAGTTCGCCTCGAAGCAGTTCTGCACCGCGAAGGCGTCCACATCGACCACCACCGGGGAGAGCCCGGCCTCGGTCACCACCGAGGTGTAGTCGTTGATCATGTCCTTCTTCGCCGCGACCAGCAGGACGTCCATCTGGCCTGTCTGGTCGTTTCCGCTGGGCAGCGGGAAGGTGTCGATGTTGACGTCCTTCACGTCGAAGGGGATGTACTGCTCCGCCTCCCACTGGATGGACTCGTCCAGTTCCTCCTGCGTCATCCGCGGGAGCGAGATCTTCTTGATGATCACCGAGTGGCCGCTGACTCCGATGGCGGTCTCGCGGTGGCGGATCTTGAGTTCGGCCACCAACTCCTGGACCGCCTGGACGATGGCGGTCGAGTTCATGAGCGCGCCGTCGACGATGGCCTCGGGGGGCAGTGGCTTGGAGCCAAAAGCGACCAGTTGGTAGGCGGTGGCCCCGCGGCGGCGGACTTCCTTGAGCTGCACCAGTTTGACGGAGCTCGAGCCGATGTCGAGGCCGACCGCAAGCTTTGCTTTGGCCATCTAGCATGCCCTCCAGCGAGGGGGACGGAGCCGGTCTCCTTCGAGAGAGGGGCTCCTTTCAGAGAGGCGGACCGAGCGTAACATGAGCCTCCAGACCCGCAAAAAATTTGCCCTTTCGACGCTACCGGGGGGCCCTGCCCCTGGTCCGGGGAGCCTCGAAAACCTTCTCCTTGTCGGTCACCTTCATCCCCAGCGCGAGGATGATCTTCCGCTTGGTGTCGACCCGACAGCCCTCGCCCCGCTCCACGCGGTCGATGGTCAGGACCGAGACCCCGGCGCGGCGTGCGAGTTCGGCTTTGGAGAGGAGTTGGTCCTCCCGCAGCTTCTGCACGTTGTTGGGACTCTTGCGCTCAGCCATCACGCTCCCCGTCCGTTGTGGTTCTGGGCGGGACACTAGGAGCGGCCGGCGGGCCCTGTCAAGGCGAGCAGGGCTCAATGTGGCGTTAGTTTGGCGTCTTTGACATCTAATTGATATGAAACGACACCACCACTAGCGGCCCCCGGCGACTGCCCCACCATCCCTGGTATGTCCGAGCATCCTCACCCCTCGGCCGCCCCCTTCGCGCCCTCGGCGTCCGGATCGATCCCGTAGTCCTTGACCTTGTAGAGCAGGGCCCGGTGGCTGATCTCGAGCAGCTCCGCCGCCCGGGTCCGGTTCCCGCGCGTGCGCTGCAGCGCCCGCCGGATGAGGTCGTTCTCCAGCGCCAGGGTCGCCTTCTTGATCGACAGGTCAGCCAGGGCCCCGGGGGCCTGGACCTGGAGAGCCCCCATCCCCCCGCGCGGTGAAAGCATCAGTTCGGGGAGCGACTCGATGGTCACCGTGTCCCCCTCGCAGAGGACGATGGCCCTCTCGATGGCGTTCTCGAGCTCGCGCACGTTTCCGGGCCACGAGTAGTCCTGGAGCAACTGGAGAGCCTCGGGCGCCACGCCCCCGACCTTGCGACCCAAGCGCAGGTTGTATTTGGAGATGAAGTGTGTGACGAGCGCCTCCACGTCCCCGCGCCTGTCCCGGAGCGGCGGCAGGCGCAGGTTGACCACGTTCAGGCGATAGAACAGGTCCTCCCGGAAGCCTCCCTGGGACACGGCCTGCTGCAGGTCCCGCTTGGTCGCAGCGATGACCCGGACGTCGACCTTCTCGCTGCGGCTGTCGCCCACGCGGCGGACCTCCTCCTCCTGGAGCACCCGCAGCAGCTTCACCTGGAGCGGCTGGGGAAGCTCGCCCACCTCGTCCAGGAAGATGGTCCCCCCGTCCGCCTCTGAGAACAGGCCCTTCTTGTTGCGCACCGCATCGGTGAAGGCCCCCTTCACGTGCCCGAAGAGCTCGCTCTCCATCAACTCGCCGGGGATGGCGCCGCAGTTCACCGCCACGAAGGGCATCGCGCTGCGCGGTGAGAGGTCGTGCAGCGCCCGCGCGACCAACTCCTTGCCGGTGCCAGACTCCCCCGTCACCAGCACCGTGGTCTTCACCGCGGCGACCTTGCGGACCTGCCGCGCGACCTCCTGCATCGGGGCGCTGTTGCCCACCAGGGTCTCCAGGCGGAACGCCCGGGTCAGCTCGCCACGGAGGCGCTCGTTCTCCCGCTTCAGCCGCTCGCGCTCCTCGGCCTTGCGCAGCACCAGCACCACCTCGTCCGGCTTGAAAGGCTTGCTGATGTAGTCGTACGCGCCCTCCTTCATGGCCTGGATGGCGGTGTCGGTCGTCCCGTAGGCGCTCATCACCACCACGGTGAGGTCGGGCTGGCGCTGGTGGACCTCGCGAAGCAGTGCGAGCCCATCCATCTTGGGCATCCGCACGTCGGAGAGCAGGACGTCGTAGTCCCTCGCGTCCAGCTCGCGCAGGGCCTCCTCGGCCCCGGCGACGCCGCGCGCCTCGTACCCGCGGTCCTTGAGGATCACGGTCAGCATGTGGCGCATGCCGTCGTCGTCGTCGACGATGAGGATGTTGTGGAAGAGCATGGTGCTCCAGTTCAGGTGGGCACTTCGGGTGGCGCCTCGCGGAAGCAGAGGGTGAAGACCGCCCCTCCGCCCGCTGCGTTGGCCGCGCGGATCTCGCCACCAAACGACTCCATGATCCGATGGCAGATGGCAAGGCCGAGCCCGGTCCCCTCCCCCGGGTCCTTGGTGGAGAAGAAGGGGTCGAAGATGCGGGCCAGGTCTTCCGCGGCGATGCCCGGACCGGTGTCGGCGATCTCCAGCTCCAGCCTGGAGGCCGCGGGGACGTCCGAGGCCCGACGCGCAGGGGCAGGCTCGCTGCGGCGGGCGCGGATGATGATGGAACCGGCGCCCCCCATCGCGTCCCCCGCATTGAGCAGGACGTTCACCAGCACCTGGGAGAGGTGGTGCCCCTCGGCGAGCGCGCGGAGCCCGGCAGGGACCTGCACGTCGAAGGAGACGTGCTTGAGGCGCTTCTGGACGGAGGCGAGGCGCACCGCTGCATCCACCGCGGTCCGCAGGTCCTCGACGCCGAGAGAGGCTTGGGCGGGACGCGAGAAGTCCAGGAGTCCGCGGACGGTCCGGTCGATGCGCGCCACCTCGCGGTCGATCCGCTCGAGGTACTCGCCTGCCTCCGGAGGAGCCTTGGAGCGCGCCAGCTCGAGGTACCCCAGGATGGCGCCGAGCGGGTTCCCGACCTCGTGCGCAACCCCTGCCGCGAGACGCCCCACCGTCGCGAGCTTTTCGCTGCGGACCAGCGAGTCACGGGCGTCCGCCAGCTGCCGGTTCAGCCGCTGCAGCTCGGCGATCTGCGCCGCCGCCCGCGCCCGCTCCTCCCTCAGGTTCGAGGCCAGTTGCTCGAACGCTCCGGCGAGAGGCCCTTCGACCGGGCCTTCGAGGTCCAGCCGGCCAATCCGTTCGGCCGCGGCGGCGAGCTGCCCAACCTGGCGAGAGAGCAGGCGGTCGAGCAGAAGCATCCCAAGGAGAAAGCTCAGCAGCGCCGCCAGGGCCCCGTAGGCGGCGAGCACGGCCACCGCCGCTTCCCGGTTGGCAGCCAGACGGGTCGAGGTGACAGTCAGGAAGCCCACGCCGGGAAGGAGCGCCGCAGCCGTCCCGGGTGCCTCCTCGGGGATCCCTTCGGTGGTCGCGACACGAACGTCCCCGGTGGACGCGGCCTGGGCGTGGAGATCGAAGCAGGCCCTCTGCTTACCCTTGCAGACCTGGGTCGCACTGGTCGCAACGGCTTGGGCCAAGGCCGACAGCCCCACCCCAGCCTCGCGGTCCAGATAGCGCTGGACCACCGTGGAGGAGATGGCGAGGTTGACGATGGCCCCCACCAGGAGCGCCGCGACGAGCGCCACCCCCACCCTGCCTCGTGTCGAGAGACTTCCAGCCATCCGCCCTCCGGTCGCGCGCCAAGCTGCGCACGGTCCGACCGGGGAAGCAACCCCGAGGCGTCGGTTCAACTGTGCTGGCCGACCTCCGCAGCGCGACGCATGAAGAGATCCTCGAGGGACTCCCGATGCCTGGTGACCGATACGATGCGGGTCCCTCCGCGGGCCAGCAGGCCAATCGCCTCGTCGGCGCTCGATTCGTCGGCAAACGTCAACCCCACCCCACCGCCTTCGCGAACGACCCGCGTGGCCCTGGCCTTCACCTGGTCGAGGAGCGCCTCCGGGCACTGATCGACGACCACGTCGACAGCTCGGGTCTTGGCAGCAAGCAGGTCGGCGAGGCGACCGGAGTCGGCGAGCCGTCCCTTCAGCAGCAGACCTACCCGGTCGCAGATGACCTCGACGTCGGGAAGGATGTGCGTGGAGAAGAAGACCGTCTTGCCCTGCTCCTTCAGCCGGAAGATGATCTCCCGGACGTCCTTGCGCCCGATGGGATCGAGCCCGCTCATCGGCTCATCCAGGACGACCAGCTTCGGGTCGTTGACCAGCGCCTGAGCGATACCGGCCCGCTGTACCATGCCCTTCGAGAACTTGCGGAGCGGGACCTTCGCGAAACCCGCGAGCCCGACCAACTCGATCAACGCGGGAATACGTCGTTCGAGCGTCTTGCCATCCACTCGGCACAGCCGTCCAGCGAGCCGCAGCAGTTCCTCTGGAGTCAGGAAGTCCTGAAAATAGGGGTTCTCCGGGAGGAAGCCGACCTGGAGCGACGCCTGCTGCGAGGGAACCTCCCGACCGAAGACCTCGATCCGCCCTCGGGTGGGAAAAATGAGCCCCATCATCAGCTTGATCGTGGTGCTCTTCCCAGCGCCGTTTGGCCCAAGAAACCCGAAGATTTCGCCCACTTCGACACGCAGGTCGAGGTCGGTCAGCGCCTGGACGAGTGTCCGCTTCACCCCCACATGGAAGACTTTCGAGAGCTGTTGGGTACAGAGCGCGGTCTCTCCCACGGAAACCTCCAGAGTGACCGCATGATAGGCAGCCCGATCTGTCCGTCAAGCCACCGACGAAAGTCGGCAACCTCACCCCGCCAAAGTGACAGGAAACGTCACCAGTGCTACAACTTCCCCCGTCGTTTCGCAGCCCTGCTCTGGCCGGAGAACCGGGAACAAGAGTTGCAGAGGTCGGCCCCGGGTCCGTGAGGCGTCCCATGGTGGGTCGAGCTTCGGGCCAGACACAACCGAAGGAGACAAAATGATTCGCAAGCTCAAGGCCCGCGGCTTCACGCTGATCGAGCTCATGATCGTCGTCGCGATCATCGGCATCCTGGCAGCCATCGCCATCCCGAACTTCATCAAGTACCAACTCCGGTCGAAGCGAGGGGAGGGCTCCATCAACGTCGCAGGCATCCGAACCGCCCAGCTCGCGTATCAGGGAACGAACGACCTTTTCGTCAACGCCGGTCCCATGCCAGCCACTGGTCCCGTCGCGTCCAAGCGGGGTTGGTGCGCCCCTGGTGTATGCGGCGGATACGACTCCCTCGCGTGGCGCCCCGAAGGGCAAGTGTACTTCCGGTATCAGACTGACAAGGTTGACGCCCCTGTGAATTTCGCCGTCGGCGCGGACGGCGACATCGATGCAGACGCAAACCTCAGCTGCTGGTTCTACCAGCGCCTGGCGAGCGACGCCTCGGTCGTCACCATCCCCTTGAGCTGCCCGGGTGGAGGAACCGATACGGTTGCCCAGACTTGCATCTCGGCGCCCGCCGGCGTTCCCTGCAACGACGTGTACTAGCATTTGCAGCATCCTCGGCGAGCGGAACCCCCGCTCGCCGAGGAGCGTTGTTGCAGCCTGAGAGGGTGCTGCCCAATGAAGAGAGCCGGGTTCACTCTTCTTGAACTAATGATTGTCGTTGCAATCATTGGCATTCTTGCAACAGTAGCGCTTCCGACACTGTTGCGCGCCAATCTCCGCTCCAGGTCAGCGGAGTGCCATGCCATCATTGCCTCCATCCGCACGGCGCAGCTCGTGTCGATGTCCACAACGGACAAGTTCATCCCCTGCGGAGTGACACCCGACGACACCCCCTCTCCCCTGCCGAGGAACTGGACGGATTCTGACGGCGGCTTCACACAGTTGGGCGTCGCGCCTGAGGGAAGGGTGTATTTCTCGTACGTTTCCACCGCGAACGCATCGGCAACTGCCTTCGCGGTTGGGGCCAAAGCAAACCTGGACGGAGACGCGCAGATCCAGCACTGGGGCTACTTGTGGATTGCAGGAGATGGCAGCCTGCCCCCGTTTCCTTGGGGGGTCCCCATCCCTGATGAGAGAGCCACCCTTCGCCTGACTTCTCATGATGTGTTCTAGATTCACTCGATGCGTTGGCGAGTGGTTCCTGGTTGGCGTAGTGCTCTGGAGTGCTCATACCGCGCACATTGCGGTGACCGCACGCCAATACCAAGAGAACGCAACCAGTCGGTTCTTCCTCCCAGACGGTCCGTCGCTCCGTCGCCTCTCACTTCGCCAAGAAACCTCCCTCGCCGACATTTATTGGCTGCGGCTGATTCAGTACATCGGAACCCCCGAGCACCATCGCCAGCGACTGCCTCAACTCTTTCCGCTCGCGAATCTGGTCACGGATCTCGACCCGAAGTACGCCTATGCGTACCTGGCTCCGAGCATTCTCCTGAACACTGTCGGCCGAGTCCATGACTCCAACCGTCTCCTCGAGAAAGGCGTGCCCAACGCCCCCTGGCGATGGGAAATCCCTTTCTACCTGTCGTTCAACCATTGGTACGAGTTGGGCAATCTCGAAGAAGGCGCACGCTGGCTCAAGCTCACCGCCCAGATCAAGGGAGCACCGCCCTGGACGGCGACCCTGATCAACCGGCTGTATTCCTCGGCTGGGCAAATCGACCTCGCCCTCGCATACACGAAGCAGATGTACGATCAGGCCATCTCCGAGGGACAACGAGCCGACCTGCAACACCGACTCGAGGACCTGGAAGCGGAGCGCACCCTCCAGCAATTGGAGGCCGCCTGTGCGACGTTTCGAGAACGCTTTGGACGCTCGCCTTGGACCCTCCTGGAGCTCGTCGGAACAGTCCTCGAGAAGCTCCCTGAAGGTCCCTTCGAGATCGACCCACTCGACGGCGAACCTGCCACCTTCCTCCTCCAGAAGCGCATCCGGCTGAATCGCCCCGACGAGCCTGCTCCGGTCAAGGCCGTCCCCATCGAGAAGCCATGAGACTCCTCGCCATCCTCGCCCTCGCCCGGACGACGCTCGCGGAGGCCATCCGCGACCGCATCCTCTACGGACTGCTCGGCTTCGGCACGGCGCTGGTCCTCTTGTCTGGGATGATCTCGAACCTGACGGTCGGGTTCCAATTGCGCATCGTCACCGACCTGTCGCTCAGCGCCATCAGCCTGGCCGGGACGCTGATGGCCACGCTGCTTGGGATCTCTTCGGTCGCGCGGGAGGTCGAGCGACGCACCGTCATCCCCTTGCTCGCCAAGCCCATCGCCCGCTGGGAGTACATCCTCGGCAAGTATCTTGGCGTCCTGGCGACGACGCTGTTCAACGTCGGCCTGATGCTCGTGGCCGCCACCGCGATGATCAGCGTCTACCGGGGAGAGTACGGCAACCCGGACTTCGCCTGGTCGGCCTACCTCGCCGTGATTGGCCTGCTCGTGCTGCGGCTGGCGGTCATCGCCGCCATCGCCGTGTTCTTCTCGTCCTTCACCTCTTCAACCGTCGCGTTCATCTCCACCCTGGGCATCACGCTCGCGGGCTACCTCTCGTCCGAGGTCCGGTTCTTCCTCGAGAAGAACGAGATGGCGGTCGTCCGCTCCATCGGCCGTGCGGTGTACTACGTGGTCCCCGACCTGGCCGCGCTCGACCCGCTGCCCCTGCTCATCCACAACGTCCCCATCCTCACCCCGGCCACGGCCTTCGCGGCGCTCTACGCCCTGCTCTACGCCACCGCAGCCGTCACCCTGGCCACCCGGGTCTTCGCGCGGCGCGACCTCGTGTAGCCACCCTGCGCAGGCTCCGCTATGGTGCCGGCCGTGGACTCCGCCGAGCTTCTCGCACTGAGCGTCGCCGAGCTGAAGAGCCGCTTCCTGGACGGCCAGGAAGCGATCTCCGACGCCTTGCTTGTTGCGCTCCAATCCGACCCGCGCGCCGGCGTGCGTCAGCTCGCCAAGCAGATCGAAAACCGCCGCAAGCGCAACCGCGCCGAGGGGCAGCGGCTCCGAGCACTCCTCAAGTACGAGGAAGAGCTCTGGGGGAAGGGCTTCGACTTCGTCGCTGGCGTGGACGAGGCCGGGGCTGGTCCGTTGGCGGGACCGGTCGTCGCCGCCGCGTGCATCCTCCCACGCGACTTCCGTCCCCGAGGCATCGACGACTCGAAGAAGCTCGATGCCGCTGAGCGGGCCCGTCTGGAGGGGGAGATCCGCAGCTCGGCGGTGGCCTTCGCCGTCGCCCGTGCCGATGTTCTGATTGGTAACTGTGAAATCGCCCCAATCCTTGAAGCGAAAGCCAACAGCTTTGCCGCGCATGTTGTAGAAAAAAGCGCGCAGCGTATCCATGTCGTCTCTGTCACGCACGCCGTAGGACACGTCCCACTTACCGCGCGAACGCGTCCAAGCCTGTACCGGCGTCTCAAGGCCAGACTGGCCCATGAAGACATAAGTCTTGAAGCCAGGGCCACCGGACGAACCGTAAGCGATGTTGTCTGGGAAACGCGGGGTTTCGACGAACGCCGTGGTCATCTGTTACGGTTTACCTTTTTGAAACTCTACGTAC
>CAZAIE010000033.1:0-16814 GCA_964485035.1 uncultured Myxococcaceae bacterium
TCTCGGAGGACCCGCGGGCGCACACCGCGGTCATCGGCACCGACTCGCCGACGCTCCTGCCGGGGACGCTGTTCCTCGGTCGGCGCGTCTCGATGGTCGAGCACCAGGTGCAACCAGAGAGCGTGCGCACGATGGTGTGGTTCGAGAGCGAGAACGGCGCCGGCGAGGGCGACCGGCTCACGCGCGCGGTCAGCGCGATCGTTCGGCACCTCACCGCGCACCTCGACTACTTCGCGCTCTACCCGGCGAAACTCGTGAGCCAGAACTCGGACGGAACGCTCGAGCTCAAGCCTGACGACACGCGGTTGCCCGGGCTCTCGAAGGTGCCCATCCGCTACGGCATCCCAGGCGTGACCGTGAAGGTCGCCTCGGGGGCGCGGGTGCTTCTCGGCTTCGAGGGCGGTGACCCACAGCAGCCGGTCGCGACGCTCTGGGAGAAGGGCTCGGTCACCGAGATGACGATCGACGCCTCGACGGACATCAAGGTGAACGGGGGAAGCAAGCCCGTCGCACGCAAGGGCGACTCGGTCCACGCCGGCTTCCTCTCCGGGAAGGCCGAGAAGATTCCGGTCGTCTTCACGTACACCCCCTACGACCCCAACAGTCCTCCCGATCCCACAGCCACCCCGTTGAGCGGCGGGCAGATTACCTCGGGGGCAGAGAAGTTCCATGCGTGACCCTCCCGACTTCGGGACCGACGTCTCGACGTTCCCCGACCTGGACGAGGCGTTCGCGCCGCTCACCGGCATCGCGGTCATCGCTCAGTCCGTCGCGCGGTCGCTCGAAGACGCAGGCCGCGGCGTCGACCTCCGCCAGTGGCTCAACGAGAGCCTCGAAGACGCCGACGTCTTCCATCTGCAGCAGACGATCGAGGCGCAGTGCCTCGCCGACGAGCGGGTCCAGGGTGTGTCGGTATCGGTGATGCAGCCCTCGCTCTACGAGCTGCGCATCGCCATCGACGTCGAGCCCGCCCAGCAGGGGCCGTTCCGTCTGGTCCTCAAGGTCACCTCCCTCACCGTCGAAGTGCTCTCCCTCGAGGCCGCATGACCGCCACGCTCTCCCAGCTGCTTGTGGCGCGCTCGGCAGACCAGCTGCTCGCTCAGCTCATCCAGGCGCTCAAGGGCGTCGGGTTCGTGCGCCAGACGGGCACCGGCACGGGGCGGGTGCAGGCCACGGGCGTCGCTCAGGGCAACTTCGCGGTCGTGGTCGAGATCACCGCAACCGGTGAGTCGGGGACCGCGCAATACCGGGTCAGTCTCAACGGCGGAGCCCTTTGGTCGGACCCGGCTCCGGTACCGAGCGCGCCCGTCGGCCTGCCGGGCACGGGCGTGACCATCGCGTTCGTCGCGGGGCCGCCTGGCGCGGGCGCGAGCTTCGTCGCGCTCGACCGCTTCACCTTCTACGTCGCCACTCCCACCTTCGGGCAGACGGCGTGGCAGCCGTTCTCGTGGCAGCGCCGCATCCTCGAGCTGGAGGCGGAGGCGGGCGGCGACGTCGACGTGCTGGTCTCGGCGATCGCCGCCGGTGGCTACCTCGACGAGGCGGCCGCGGCGTGGCTCGACCTCTACTGCGACAACGTCTACGACGAGCGGCGCCACGAGGCGATCCAGGCGAAGGGCGTCTGCGTCCTCACCGACGCCGGCAACGGCGGGCCGTACTCCATCGCCGCGGGCCAGCTCTGGGTCGCGACCGCCGACGGCACGCTGCGGTTCGTGAACACCACCGCCGGTTCGCTCCCGGAGGGCGGCTCCCTCGCTCTGGAGTTCGCGGCCGAGTCCCCGGGCGCGGCCTTCAACGTCGGCAACGGCGCCATCGCCCAGCTCATCACGCCGCTTCCTGGGGTCAACGTGGCCAACCCCTCGCGCGTCGGCGGCGTGGTTCCGAGCCGCACGGGAGCGCCGAGGGTCGTCGCGTTCGCGTCGGGCTCGCTCCAGGGCGACTACCGGGTGCTCCTCGAGGTGACGACCAGCGGCGACCTGGGCGTGGCGGTGTTCCGCTACTCGCTCGACGGCGGCACGAAATGGTCCGGCAGCGGGCAGCTCGTCCCTGCGAGCGGGCAGTACGTCCTCGGCACGACCGGGGTCTCGCTCAACTTCGCGGCGGGGACCTACAAGGCGGGCGACCTCTATGACTTCGAGGCGACCGTCTCGTGGCTCTCGCAGGCTGGCGTCGATCGGGAGACCGACGCGGCGCTCCGGGTGCGCTGCCGGAAGAAGTGGGGAAGCCTCGCCATTGGGCGCACCAACGCCGGCTTTGAGTACTGGGCGCTTGAGGCCAGCGACCAGGTCACGCGCGCCTTCGCGCGCCAGAGCGCCGCGGTGCCTGGCCAGGTCGAACTCTTCCTCGCAGGGGCGAGCGGCGGCGTCTCCTCGGCCATCGTCGCGGTGATCGATGCCTACGTGCAGCCCCGAGTGCCGCTCACGACCTCCTGCAGGACGGCGGCGGCCAAGACGGTGACGGTGAGCGTCGCAGGCACGGTCTTCGTGCGCTCCGGGCTCCGGACGCAGGCCCAGGCGGCGGCGGAAGCGGCGCTGGTCGAGTACATCGCCGCCGTGCCGATCGGCGGGGAGAAGGTCGGCAGCACGGGCGTCGTGTCCCGCGAGGTCCTGGCGGCCTGCATCGCGCGGGGTTCGCCAGCCAACCGGGTCGATGGCGTGGTCGACCTCTCGCTGACGACCCCTGCGGCCGACGTCGCGCTCGGAGCGACCGAGGTCCCCATCCTGGACGTGAGCAACCTCACCTGGACCGAGGTCTGACGGATGCTCTACCGAGAGTTCATCCCCCGCGAGCTCGCGCCGGGGTGGCTGCAGACGCCCAAGAACGCCGCCTGGCTGCGCGCCTCGGGCGACCTCAAAGACTCTCTGACCGAGCAGTGCAAGGACGCGGTGAAGGTGCGCTTCGCTCGGCTCGCTCCGCGCGACGGGCTGGACCAGCTTGGAGGGGAGCGGGGGATCGAGCGCGGTCCCTCGGAGACCAACGCCGCGTTCGCGGAGCGCGTGGTCGACGCCTGGGGCCTCTGGCGCTGGGCCGGCACGGCGCAGGGCGTGCTGCTCGCACTCCGGGACGTGGGGTACGCCGAGGCCCTCGTCGAGATCGTCAACGGCAGCCAGTACGGTCTCGATGCCCAGGGCACACTTGCGATCGAGGGTTTGCCGCAGGGGAGTTGGTCCTGCGACGCGACGCCGGACTTCTGGTCGAAGTTCGCGGTCGTCTTCCCGAGGAACCCGTGGGGCAAGGAGCGGCTCGCGTTCCCAAAGCCGCGGTGGGAGTGGGTTCGCCCCGCGGAGGATGACCCGCGCATCGAGCAGATCCGGAGGCTGGTCCGGCGCTGGAAGAGCGCCCACTCGACCTGCTCGGACATCGCCGTGATCAACGAGGGCCGCACCTGGGACTATCCGCACCGGCGTCGCACCTGGAACAACCAGGGCGGGACCTGGAGCGGCCACGACGTGTTGCACTACGCGCCTTGAGACGCGCCGATGCCATCCAACTACCAGGGCAACCCGGCCCACATCGGGCAAGGGCAGAGGCCGGTGATCGCCTGCCCCGTGGGCACCGATGCGCCCAACGCGGCCAGCGTCAACAAGCCGCTGCAGAAACTCGCCGACTTCGTGGCGTACCTGCAGCAGTTCGCCGCGACTGCGGGCACGCAGCAGCCCAACAGCGAGACGCTGGTCGTCAACGGCAACCCGGCGCTCGGGACCTACAAGACCCTGGCGGCGGGGGCGCGCACCTGCCTCTGGGAAACCATCGTCACGGTCGGGGCGAGCAAGGTCACTGCGCGCATCTACCTGACTGCCAGCGGGGCGATCGAGTTCGTCCACGGCTGCGCCTGGGACGGGGCCGCGGGGGCCTGGCGGGCGGATCCCGCCAACGCCGAGCCGACGTTCTTCAAGACGGTGATCGCCGGGAGCGGTGGGCCCGCCATGTTCGCGGCGGCGAACAACGCGAACGCCTGGCCTGACTCCACCTGGTCCGTCGTCGCGAGACTGAGCGGCGGGCCCGGGGGAGTGGCCCTCACGGATGGCGTCCTGGCGCTGGTGGGCACCACCGCGAACGCCGACGGCTCCAACCCGCCGGCGGGCACCTCGGTTGCCAACAAGGTCTGCGCCAAGAACATCTGCAAGGCCTGGGGCACCCTGTCGCTCGGCTACACGGGGATGAAGCTGGAGGAGGGCTTCAACGTGGCCTCGCTGACCCGGGTGAACCTCGGCAAGGACTTCAACAACAACGACATCTGGGCGGCTCGCATCACCTTCGCGGCGCCGATGCAGAGCGCGGCGTACTCCGTCAGCCTGGCAATCCGCGACACCTCGCGGCCGGACCTGCTCCACGTGCCCAGCCTCTACGCGAAGACCTCCGGCTCCTTCGACTTTGTCTTGCGCCAACAGGGCAGCAACTACTTCGACGACCCCGGCTCCCTGGCGGTTGGCGTCGACTTCCAGGTTTTCGGCCGCCAGGACTCGTAGGCGCGCCCTTCGCTCCTTCCCGAGGGCGAAGGCAAGTTGGGCTGGCTCTCAAGTGGCTGATGTTCAAGGCCTATTCTGCTTGATGCTCAGGCGCACCAGAGCGTGCATGTCCCCAAGGCGGAGGTTGGAATTGCCGCCGAAACGCAGGGCGAAAAGGGGAGCCAAGATGGCCACGAAGAGCAGCAAGACGACGCCGAGGATCGAGCGGGCGGAGGCGATCCTGGGGAAGAGCGAGTACGGCAACGAGCAGCCGACGATGGTGGTCGGCATCCGGACCAGCGACTGGGTGCACGGGCCGCGCCTGGCGCACGCGGTCGGGCTACGCGCGGCGGCGGAGATCGAGGAGGCGCTCGCCGAGGCCAGCGACACGGGCTGGCTGGTTAACGCGCCCTCCTGGGGCGACGAGCAGCGCCTGCCCGACGGCTGGCGCACGACCTTCACCATCCACCTGGAGGCCTGCCGGGGCGCCAAGGCAGAGGTCGCGATGGCGGCGCTCACTGGGGTCGCGGACGCGCTCCGCGCCGGGAAGGCGGTGCGGCGATGACTGGTCCCGCGTTTTTCAGCACTCGCATGGGAGCCCGGTTCTACGAGGCGACCATGCCGAAGATCGCCGACCAGCTCGAGCGGCTCAACGCCAACGTCGAGGCGCTGGTCACCGAGCTGCGCCTGCAGCGCGAGGCGCGGCAGAGAGACGACGACGGGAAGAAGGCCGACGGCCAGCAGTAGCAGCGCAGGAGAATCTGGATGCCCCGCAGGCCACGCGCCTTGCGGGGCATCGTCGTCTCGGGCGCCAGAGGAACGCGTTCCCCAAAATGGAACCGCTCGCTCCCCGGGGCCGGCCGAGAAGCGAGCGGTGGGGATCCGCCAATCGGATACCCAACGGTCCCGATACCAAGCAATCGGAGTGCCACGGCACTCGCCACGCCGGCGTGCCGATGGAACAGGCGGGAAGCACAGGCGATCGTCCCGGCCACGTGATTCCTGGCGCTCTCTGCGACGCTCTGGATCCGCGGCAGTCGTGTCGTGCGCTGCGCCCCAGACTGCGCACCTTCAGGGGGTGAAGGTGGGTTTCTGTGCGACGGCCTGACCCTCGCTCGCTCCTCCTCAGAGTCGGGCGGAAGTCAACCCCATCGGCGCCCGCGGGCCGCTCTGCGCCATCACTCCACGCGCCCGAGAACGCCAGTCCAATCGACCATCGCAGGCGTACTCAACCAGTCGAATTTACTAGCGAATCAACTTGATGCTCAGGGGCGCCAGAGCGTGACTGTGTTCAAGGCGGGCTTGAGAATGCCGCCGAAACGCAGAGCCAACCAGCAGGACCTCAAGGGGAGAACGAAGATGACCACCAAGACCACGAAGGCGGCGAAGGCGAGCAAGAAGAATACGACCCTCCACATCGCGATCCCGGGCAGCGGCAAGCCGATCTGCGGCGCCAGCGGCAAGGGGATCAAGACCACCCTGACCCTGGCCGAGGCGAACTGCGCCGACTGCCAGAAGGTCGCCGCGCACGCCGAGGAGAAGGCGAAGAACGAGGGCAAGGCGCCGAAGGCCGAGAAGCCCGAGGTGAAGAAGGCGGAGAAGCCGGTGGCCGCGCTGCGCGAACGAGACCCGCGCCTCCCGCCGCCGGGCACGGTCCTCAAGAAGCTCGACCGCAGCGGCGCGGTGCGCTGCGAGTGCAAGGTGACCGAGGCCGGCATCATCTACAAGGGCGAGACCTTCCGCTCCCTCTCGGCGGCGGCGATGGCGGCGGCCAAGGACCTGGGCATCTCGGGTTCTCAAAACGGATTCCTCTTCTGGGGCCTCATCCGCCAGCAGCCCCGCGTCACCGACCCGGTCGAGGCGCTCGAGGCGGCCTGGAAGCGCTACCAGGAGCGGGTCAAGGCGATCGCCCAGACCGAGCTCGAGGCGCAGGTGAAGACGAAGATCTCGAACTCCCTCGACCGCCAGGGCCGCGAGATCCTCGAAGTGGCCAACACGCTGTAGCGCGACCGAGAAAGAAGAACTCCGATGCCCCGCAGGCTGTTCGCCTCGCGGGGCATTCTCATGTTCGCCGCAAGGGGCGCCGAGCAGTCGAGCCTCTGCCGATGACCGAGACGGGACAGATTGAGGGCAAGCAACCCCGGCACGATCTTCGTGCCCCGGAGCAGCCTTCCAGATGCGTCGCCCGATTCGACTTCGAGAAGAACGAGTACAGGGCCTGCTGAACCAGACGGGGGGAGAAAGCGGGAAGCCCCGCGGAGAACTTGCTGAGGTCCACCTGGGCCGCCTGGTCTCGGATCCACTTCTCCTGGGCGTTGTAGCTTTTTGGACCTGGGCGCCCTCGGATTGCGTCGATTCCGAGCGTCACGTTCGTGTCCACTACCACGAGTTCGTTCCCATCGACCTCTGGGAACCACGGAGAGAGACTAGGGGCGAGTGCCGGGGTCGAGAGCGCGCTGACGAACATCGTCGCGAGCTTCCTGCCAACCCGATAGACCCTCGAGAAGCGCTCAACGAGGAGCGCGCCTCGGGCCCGGGGACTACTGGAGGCTTGGAAGACCTCTTCGAGCAGCCTGCGCAGACCACCGTATTTCCAGATGTGTAGCCAAGCGGAGGTGGGCAGCTTTCCCATGTCGCCGGTTCGGCGGAGGTCCCTCGTGGCCGCCTTGACGTGGCACTGCGCGCCCGGGAAGGTCGCGCAGTCGACCACCTTGCCGGACTTCTTGACGTCGCAGTTGGAGTCGAACAACTCGCTGGTGGCGAGCCACGGGCACTGGTGCCGCTCGATCATGGACTCGAGCACGCTGCAGCCAACGAGGTCGACCACGCTTCGAAACGGCATCGCTCGCTGCTGGTCCATGATGACAACGTCGCGGCGGGCCTGAAACATGGCCAGCGCGACAAAGAGATTGAAGAGCGCCTCAGGCCTGCCCTCCGCCAGTTGGTCGGTGGGAACTGCGAACCAGCCCACTCGGTCCCAGTCGCAGTAGAACGGGACCGTCCCGGGGCCCTCCCTGACTTCGTACACGCACTGGAAGTACCACTCCAGGACGCGCTGGATGGCTGCTGGGGTCGGCACTTTCATGGGACCATGGTGCCGACCGTCGCCTCAGCTGTCCACGTGCGCTGATTTGCGTCGCGCTGACCCGCCCGCAGGCTGAACGAGACCATCGAGGAGCACTTCCACGCGACCGCTTTCCCGTGTGCACGGGAAGGGTCTTCAGGCGCCACGCGAAGCCCGGGGCTCGCTGTTACATCGTCGCAGGAAACGCTATCGCACTTGCTATATCGTGCGCGAGGTGAGAGTATCGGGTCACGGGGTGTGTCGCATGGGCAACTCTGCTGCCGTCCCACCGGACTTCTCCAGTCGCATCAGGCGCCTCCGCGGGAAGTTCGGGCTCACGCAGACCCGGTTCGCGGAGCTGATGGGCGTCAGCTTCGCGACAGTCAACCGGTGGGAGAACGGCCAGTCGCGACCATCTGCTCTCGCGTGGCGGCAGATCCTCCGCGCGGAGCACGGCGGCGTGGATGCCTTCGCCGCGGATGGCCCTGCCTCGACCATCGCAGCCGAGGCCCCGGCGGCCTACGGCCAGACGGATTCTCCGTTGGTGCTCGACTTCTCGTCCGACCCAGAGGTGGTCCGGGTGGTCGCGGAGGCCGAGCGCCTGAGCTACGGGCACCAATTCAACCCGGCCTTCGCCTCCGAGATTTCGCTGATCGAGCCTCTCCCGCACCAGCGGATTGCCGTCTACCAGTGCCTTCTCCCCCAGCCGCGCATCCGCTATCTGCTCGCCGACGACCCCGGCGCTGGCAAGACGATCATGAGCGGCCTTCTCATCCGGGAGATGCTCTCGCGACGGCTGGTGCGGCGCGTACTCATCGTTCCCCCTGCCGGACTGATCGGGAACTGGAAGCGCGAGATGCGGACGCTCTTCCACCTGCCCTTCGATATCATCCGGGGCGGAGACGCCCGCGACGGCAATCCCTTCGTCGGACCGGGCAGCGATCTCGCCATCGTCAGCGTGGACACCCTCGGCGGAGACCGGATGTTCGCCCGGTTGCAGGAGAGCGAGGTCGTCCCCTACGACATCGTGTTCTTCGACGAGGCCCACAAGCTCTCCGCCAACCGGAACGCCGACTACACGATCGAGAAGACGGGTCGCTACCGCCTCGCTGAGGCCATCGCTGGCGTCCGCTCGGACGATGCCCGGTGGAATCTGTCGTGGGCGGCCAACCACCTCGTGCTGTTAACGGCAACGCCGCACATGGGGCGCGAGTACCCCTACTACGCGCTCTGGCGACTCCTCGAACCGGAGCTGTTCGGCTCAATCGATGCCTTCAACAGCTTCCCGGCCGCGTCGCGCTCCCGCTATTTCATCCGCCGCACCAAGGAGGAAATGGTCCGCTACGACAACACCCGCATCTACCCGGGCCGCGTCTCCGACTCCCTCGGCTGCAAGCTGTCTTCAGCGGAGAAGGACCTCTACGACCGGACGACCGAGTACATCCAGAACCACTACAACCGCGCGAGGATCTTGAATCGGTCGGCAGCTCGCCTCGCGATGAGCGTCTTCCAGCGCCGTCTCACCAGCTCCACCTACGCACTCACCAAGTCCTTCGAGAGACGTCTCGCGAAGCTCGACGATCTGATTGAGAGCATCCGGTCCGGCAAGCTCGCCGAGGAGGAACTGGAGTCCCGACAAAGGAAGCTCTCGGAGCGGCTCCCTGACCCGATTGACGCCGGGACGGCGGACGAGGATGCGGGTGAAGACTACGAGGAGAACGAGGACAAGGCGCTCGGTGGCGTCGTGGCCGTTTCTCTCGCAGAGCTTCAGGCTGAGCGGGAACAAGTTCGCCAGCTCCTCGTCCTAGCGAACGCCGCATCCCAGGACGAGGACTCCAAATTCCAGCAACTGCTCGGCGTGGTTCGGAACCCGAAATATCGGGACGAGAAGTTGCTTATTTTCACCGAGCACAAGGACACGCTCGACTTCCTGATCCGTCGGCTCGAAGGGCTGGGTTACACGGGCAAGGTGGCACAGATCCATGGGGGCATGAGCGTCGGCGAAGAGGCCGACCTCTCGCGGCTCGCTGAGCGGCAGGACCACGTCGAGTTCTTCCGTCGGCCCGCCAATCAGGGCGGTGCGACCATCATGGTCTGCACCGACGCGGCGGCAGAAGGAATCAACCTTCAGTTCTGCTGGCTAATGGTCAACTACGACATCCCCTGGAACCCGGCGCGTCTCGAACAGCGCATGGGACGCATCCACCGCTACGGTCAGAAGCACGACCCTGTAAACATCATCAACCTCATTGCGGACCCCGAGTACACGCGGGAAGGTCGCGTCCTGAAGACGCTCCTGGACAAGCTAGAGAAGATCCGCAAGGAGCTCGGCAACGACAAGGTCTTCGACGTCATTGGTCGGCTATTCGAGGGCAAGACGCTTGCGGACTACATGGAGCGCGTCAACGCCGAAAAGAGCGACAATGCACTCAAAGAGCTGGACGGCACGCTAACCAAAGAACAGGTTACCGCCATCCAAGAGCGCGAGCGCCGCCTCTTCGGCGACGGTGGCGACGTTGCCAAGCACCTCCAGAAGCTGCGCGCCGACCTTGAGTTCGAGGCTCTTCGGCGCCTGATGCCTGGGTACGTCCGCCGGTTCGTCGAGAAAGCCACGCCGCTCATGGGGATCGGCATCGAGGGGACGCTCGACGGTGTCTTCTCCCTCAAAGCCGAGAAGCCCTTCGCACTTGACCCTCTCCTCCCCACCATCGACGCGTACCCCTCGGAGAAGCGGAACCGCTTCTCCATCGAGAAGCCCGCCGACTCCACCACCTGCGTCTTCCTCCATCCTGGCGAGCCCGTCTTCGACAAGTTCCGGGCGTGGGTTTCCGCCCGTTTCTCACGAGCAGCGCTGCGCGGCGGCGTCTTCGTGGACCCCTACGCGCTGAAGCCCTACTTCTTCCACTTGGCACGGGTGGGTGTGGCCCGGCGAGCGGATCCGAAGTTCCCTGCCCTCGGGCGCGACGAGACCCTCGACTGCCGCCTTGTCGGCATTCGCCAAGAAGAGGGCGGGAGGCTGGAGACCTGCGCAGTCGAGTACCTGCTGCTCCTCCAAGGCGGTTCTGGGCTTCCGGCTGGCGACAGGAAGTTCGCAGACGTTGCAGGAGGCAGCCTGGATGCCGTCCGAGCATTCCTGGCCGACTCGGTCGCGGCGCCGGTGGTGGCAGCGCAACGGAACCGAATGGCGTCGACCCTCGATGCGCGAGAGCGACAAATCGGCCAGGGATTCGACTTCCAGGAGGCGGACCTTGCCGCTGCGAGGAGCCGACTGAGCGAAAAGGCCCGCTCCGGCAGCTCCGCCGCGAAGACCGAGCTTGGACGGGTGAAGAAGAGACAGGACGAACTCTATCAGCGCCGCGATGAAGCGATTGCGGTCCTGCGCCGGGAGCCGGAGTTGGTCGAGGTCGATGAGATCGAGTTCATCACGCACGCGCTGGTTGTGCCCTCGGCCAACGCCGCCGACCGCAAGATGCTCGACGACGAAATCGAGAAAGTCGCGATGCGGGTGACCATCGCAGCAGAGCTGGAAGCTGGCGCCAAGGTCACGGATGTTCACACCCCCGAGCTTGCCCGCGCCATTGGTCTCATGGACTTCCCGGGCTTCGACGTGCTGTCCCATCGCCCCAACCACGAGCGAGACATCGAGGTGAAGGGGCGAGCCGGGATCGGTGAAGTAGAGCTGTCAGAGAATGAGTGGGCACGGGCAGCAACGCTTCGTGCCCGATATTGGCTATACGTTGTCTTTGACTGCGCCAGCGACCATCCTCGGCTCGTGCAAATCCAAGATCCGTTTAAGGCGCTGATCGCCAACCCCTCCGGCAGCGTGGTCATCGCGGCCGACCAGATCCTCGCACACGAAGGCATGCCCCATGGCTGAGACTCCGAAGGATCTGCTTCGCCTTATTGAGGTCGCCTTTCCGCTGAAGCAGGCGTCACTTGATGCAGTCCATGAGAAATATGTCCGTCACGGGCACATCTCGACGGTCCATATTTGGCCCGCCCGTCGTCCGCTCGCTGCCTGCCGTTCGACCTTGCTGACAGCCCTACTCATCGACCCCGGCAACCAAGCCGAGCGACTCCGCCTTCTGGAGCGGATCGGCGGCAAGATCGTATCGAAGGAGCAGACGAAACGATCTGCAGCTAAGACTGAAACGATCAAGCGCGAAGAGACCAGCGGGGGCATTCTTCATTGGGGTACTGAGGTATCTCCCGAAGTGGACACCTTTCGCGGACTAGCAAGGGCCGCGTATGCAGGTCGCGCTCCACGAGTCGCCGACCCGTTCTCGGGCGGCGGCGCCGTTCCGCTAGAAGCAATGCGTCTTGGCTGCGAAGTGACTGCCATCGATGTTAACCCGGTCGCTTGGTTCCTGCTGAAGTGCACTCTTCAATACCCCCAGTCCCTTTCCGGACAAAGTGCTCCACTTCCACCGTTCGCCTCTTCGCAACCCAGCTCTCCATCTCAGCAGCAGCCGGCCGAGAAGAAATCGAAGAAGCGAGCTGAAGAGCCGAAGAAGGTGCCTTCGCAGCCGCAACTCTTTCAGCGCACAGATGCTGACCTGGCGGGTCATATCGTCGCATGGGGGCAGTGGATTCTTGCGCGGGCCAAAGAGGACCTGGATTCCTACTTCCCGGTCGTCAAAAATAGGCCGACGGTCGGCTACCTTTGGGCACGCACCATTGAGTGCAAGAACTGCCGAGCAACCGTACCTCTTCTGAAGACGCGCTGGCTCTGCAAGAAGGACAAGAAGCGCGTCCTTTTGGAAATGGCTCCAAACCGCGACCGCTCCGGAGTTCATTTCGATGTTAAGAGTGGCGTTGCCGTTGGCGGGGGAAACGCTACGCAGCGCCGAGAACACGACAAGCGGCTTAGCCAAGGAACGATGTCTTCGTCCGGCGCGACTTGCCCGTGCTGTGGCGTGGTAACCGCGATGGAGGATATCCGGCTAGAGGGGCATGCCGGTCGCATCGGAACAACTATGACGGCAGTCGTTGTCGATGGCCTGGCGGGAAAGGAATATCGCCTTCCGACCAAGGAAGAGTACCGAGCCAGTTCGCCGCCACCCGCCGAGGTAGCTAAGGCGTTCGCAGCCCTTCCGTTTGGCGCGCTTGTCGAACCGATCAATACGGGCAGCATTAGAAAAGGCGGCGTGTCGATTACGCGCTGGGGCTTCAAAACCTGGGGCGATGTCTTCACTTCAAGGCAACAGCTTACGCTTGCAGTCTTTGCGCACACTACGCGCCTTGCGAGAGAAGAAATGCGCCGCCTCGGCTACTCGGCTCAGTGGATTGAGGCCCTTGGCGCCTACCTTTCGCTGGTCTTTGACAGGCTCGCCAACCAATGCAGCTCCGTTTCTCGCTGGCACAACAAAGGCGAGAAGATCGAGGGTACCTTCTCGCGATTTGCGCTTCCAATCATGTGGGACTTCGCCGAGGTGAATCCCCTCGGCGATACCACTGGCGGCTACACCAGCGCGGTGACGTGGGTTGCTCTTGCCGTAAGCCATTTCATGGCCGCCACCCGTTCCGCACCGCCCCCTACCGTTTTGTGCGGAAGCGCCGCGACAAGTGCCGTCTGGCCAACAATGATGGACCTCATCGTAACGGACCCTCCGTACTACGATGCGATTCCCTACGCAGATTTGATGGACTTCTTTTACGTTTGGCTCCGTCGAACGGCGTCGGGGCTCTCTCCTGAGATCGACAAGGCCTTTAGTACTCCTGTGATTCCGAAATGGGATGATGCTTTGCAGGATGGAGAGCTTATTGATGACGAGAGCCGCTTTTCGGGCGACTCCGCTAAATCGAAAGCGGCCTATGAAGATGGCATGTCGCGAGTGTTCCAGCAGTGCAGTGCTCACCTGGAACCTGATGGGCGTCTCGTGATCGTATTCGCGAACAAACAACCAGACGCATGGGAGACGCTTGTCTCGGCCATGATCCGGGCGGGCTTCGTCGTCAACGGAAGCTGGCCAATTCAGACAGAGATGGGCACTCGGACTCGCGCCCTGACCTCAGCAGCGCTTTCATCCTCGGTCTGGCTCGTCTGCAAGAAGCGGCCGGAAAGCGCCCGTCCCGGTTGGGACAATCAAGTACTCGACGAAATGCGAAGGAAGATCCATTCCCGGCTGCGCGAGTTCTGGGATGCGGGCATCCGGGGTCCAGATTTTGTGTGGGCTGGCACAGGCCCCGCCCTTGAGGCCTATAGCAGCCACCCCGTCGTCAAGAAGGCTAATGAGCCGGGGGCTCTGCTCGGCGTGTCTGAGTTTCTGCGACACGTCCGACGGATCGTTGTTGACTTCGTTGTTGGTCGAGTTCTAACCCGCGACGGTGGCGACGCCTCGGTTTCCGGGCTTGACGATGTGACGACCTACTATCTGCTGCATCGGAATGACTTCAGCTTCGCCGATGCCCCAGCCGGCGCCTGTATTCTGTACGCCGTCTCTTGTGGTCTATCGGACCACGACCTCACTGATAACGCCGATCTGCTAGTGAAGACAGGATCCAAGGCCGGCGGGGCGGAGCGCTCCGACGACGAAGACGATGTGAGCAGCGATGGCGAGAGCGACGAGACTCCCGGCGAGGGCTCAGGCAACAAGATGAAGCTTCGGGGCTGGGAGCAGCGAAAGCGAAAGGGCATGGGATATGACGCAGAGGGCCGCCCGGCCCCGCTGATCGATCAGATCCATCGCCTTATGCACCTGTGGAAGGCGGGCGACGTCAACAAGGTCGAAGAGTACCTTGATGCCCGCGCATTGCGAAAGAACCAGCTCTTCCACAAGTTGCTCCAGGCGTTGATCGAGCTGGCCGAGGCCGGTGGTGACGAGCGGTCGCTTCTTGAAAGCATCAGCAATCACGTGGCTTCGCGCCCAGCACGCGAAGACCGGCAGCGCGACATGTTCCAGTCGTAAGGGAGCTATCGATGAAGAAGACGACGACCCTGTGGACCCCATGGCACAAAGTGGTCAGGCTTCGCGAGGACGTGCGGACCGGCGAGCTATCGCTGGCGGTCTTCGCTGCCGACCTCTACGACGTGGCGATGAAGCGCGCTCGGCCTGTCTATCGCGATCCAAAGGAATTCTTCGCGCTCACCTACCCGACGTTCAACCTACGTGAGCTAGCGAAGGACGTGATCACGCGGCTAGCTGGGAAGAACGACAAGGCGATCCGTCAGCTTGAGCTTACCTACGGTGGCGGGAAGACCCATACGCTCATCGCGCTCTTTCATCTCGTCAACGATGCTACGAAGCTGCCGGACATCCCGGCGGTTCAGGAGTTCATTCAGCACATCGGCTTCAAGCCGCCGAAGGCACGTATTGGCGTCCTGGCGTTCGACAAGCTCGACGCTGAGAAGGGGATGGAGGTGCTCGACCCCTCAGGGAAGGCTCGCTGGCTCAAGCACCCCTGGAGCGTCCTCGCCTACCAGCTCGCCGGAACCGCTGGGCTGAAGCTGCTTCACGCGAGCGGAAAGGACGAGGAGAGGGAGAGCGCTCCAGCGGAGAACCTGCTCGTCGAGCTCCTCGCGCTGCCGCAGGCAGAGAAGCTATCGACCCTCATTCTGATCGATGAGGTCCTGATGTTCGCTCGCGAGAAGATCGGGCTCGACCCCGCTTGGCGGGCGAAGCTGACCAACTTTTTCCAGTACCTCACCCAGGCGGCTACCAAAGTCGACCGCTGCGCGATTGTCGCCTCCCTGTTGGCGACCGACCCTGCCAAGAGCGATACGTTGGGGAAGGAAATTACTCAGGAGCTGTACGCGATCTTCCGGCGCGAGCGCGAGGAAGGCGTTCAGCCCGTGATGAAGGAGGATGTGGCCGAGGTGCTGCGGCGGCGGTTCTTCGAGCCGAACTCGATCAAGGACCGGGAAGCCTTCCGTCCCCATGTTGTCGCTGCGCTCAAGGGCATCAGCGATCTCGATGACCTCACCAAGAAGGAAGGAAAGTCCGCGGAGGAACGATTCCTCAAGAGCTACCCGTTTCATCCAGATCTGACCGAGGTGTTCTACGGCAAGTGGACGAGCCTCGAAGGCTTCCAGCGCACGCGCGGGGTGCTGCGAACCTTCGCCCTCGCGCTTCGCGACTCGGAGAAATGGGACGACTGCCCGTTGGCTGGTGCCAACGTGTTCATCGGCGCGCCTTTGCGCCAGGGGCTCTCCGAAGCAGCCCGCGAGCTGACCAACGTCGCCGGGACTGAGGAATACGAGGGTCGCAAGCAGGAATGGACGGCGATACTGGAGGGCGAACTGGGCAAGGCGCGAGAGATACAAGGCGAGTCCGCATCTCTGAAGTTCCGCGAGATCGAGCAGGGTGTTCTTGGCACGTTCCTGCACTCCCAACCCGTCGGCCAGAAAGCGCTCACGCGAGAGTTGCTTGTTCTCCTGGGCCACACGCGCCCGGACAAGATCGAGCTTGAGAAGGGACTGCGACGTTGGACCGAAACCTCGTGGTTCCTTGACGAAGGGGCTGTTCAGGAAGCGGACTCGTCGGCTGATGGTCGCCGGACCCTGCCAAGGGCGTGGCGGCTAGGCTCGAAGCCAAACCTGCGACAGATGCACCACGATGCCTGTACGCGCGTGTCCGTCGAGCTCGTCGAATCGAAGCTCCTCGATGAAATCCAGAAGAATCGCAGGCTCTCCGAGGGGGCTGGGGCGGCAGGAGCCAAGGTCCACATTCTCCCGGATCGCCCGAAGGACATCGAGGACGACGGCGAGTTCCACTTTGCCGTGCTTGGCCCGAAGGCGGCATCCGAGTCGGGCAAGCCCAGCACAGAGGCGAAGCGGTTCATCGAAGAGACTACGGGGCAAGACCGTCCGCGCGTCTACAAAAACGCCGTGGTGCTGGCCGTGCCCTCCCGCGAGGGGCTGGATCTCGCTCGCCAAAGGATTCGCGAGTACATCGGATGGGAGGAGGTACGCGCCCAGCTCAAGGACCAAGAGATAGACCCGGTCCGCGCCGAGACCCTTGGAATGAACGTCGATACCAGCCGAAAGCGCATCAGTGAGGCCATCGGCCAGGCGTTCAACGTCGTCGTCACCCTGTCCGATAAGAACGACGTCCAGGCATTCAAGATCCCTGCTGCTGACGAGCCTCTCTTCACCCGCATCAAGGCGAACCCGTCAGCGCGCATCCAGGAGACGGCGGTGAGCGCCGATGCTCTCCTTCCCGATGGGCCATACAACCTGTGGCGCGAGGGGGAGACCTCCCGGCGGGTGAAGGACCTTGTCGGTGCCTTCGCGCAATTCCCGCACCTGCCGAAGATGCTCAACCGACGGGCGATCCTCGACACCTTGCTGCTTGGGTGCCGCG
>CAZAIE010000034.1:0-16713 GCA_964485035.1 uncultured Myxococcaceae bacterium
GACGCCGCATAATTTCTTCGCGCGGCGCGACGATTTCAAAACCTAGTAGCTCAGCCTCGTTCACCGGCTGTGGGAACAGCGCGCAGTGCCGCCTTCTGGCGCGCATTCGCCACTCGACGTGCCGAGGCGAGATGCCGCGGTCCGTTGTGCTTGTCGAAGTCCTTGATGACGCGATGCACCTCGCGAGCGAAGTCGACGGGCTCAGCAGTGGCCGCGAGCGATTGGAAGTACGCGGGCATTGCCGCGTCCCAGTCCGGCGCTACCTGCCAAGAGCCGCCCTCGTCGGCGAAGAAGATGATCTCGTCGCCCTGGTCGATGATACGCAGCAGTTCGAAAAGGAGCTCAAACGCCTCTCGGATGGGAGCCCCTACCTTGCTCTCCGCGGCACGGACGCACTTGGAGACGAGGCGGTCGAACTCTGCGATGAAGGCCTCGGTGCCCTTGGACTTGTCCATGAAGTTCGTGGAGTTGACCCGGAAGCTCTCGTAGTAGTCGCGGCGAATACACGCCTCATGGAACTTCCGCACCTCAGCGAGGGGGTCTGGGACCCCTCGCTTCGTCTTCGCGAGATAGTCGCGCCGGACGAAGTCGCCCACGATTGCCTGCACCTTGGTACGCGGCACCAACTCAAGCGCGCGCTCGGCAATGATGAGGAGCTGGCCCCGGCTCATCCGGCGAAGGGCGGTGCGCAGCTTCTCCGGGTCGATGGAAGCGGTAGTCATCCAGGAAGCTCCTTGGGCGGCGGCGGGTGAAAGGGCCCCTTGCCCGGCCAAACGAAGTGCCGGGTGTAGGCCTCCTCGAGCTTGGGGTCGCCGGTCTTCGTGAAGCGGAGCCGCTGCTTCGGCCCCTTGCCCCACCGCATGTAGGCCGTCATCGACGGCACGAGGTTGAGGTCGTGGGCGTGGAAACGAAGGATCCGGAGCAGCCTTGAGAGTCGGGTGAGGTTGCAGATGATGGCCTGCTCCAGATAGGGCACTCGCCCCCTGCGCCAGTCCTCCACCTTCTCGGGCGTGAGCAGGCTCATCGCGACGAGAACCTCGATCGGCGCGACGACCTTGCCCTTGGCGAGGATGCCCGCCACCGCCCGTTCGATCCGAGGGAAGAGCGAGTCGTTGCGGAAGGTGGCGACGGTCACCGCGGGCTTCCGCGCCGCCGCTCCTGGCCTCGCTCTGGTGTCGGTCGCCATGCGGCGGATGCTACCGCTCCCGCGCCGAGCGGGAGAGAGCATCCTTCCACTCGCTGACCGACTCCACGAAGTCCCGAGGCAGGGACCATGCGCGACCCTGCTTCGCACGGCTCTCGACCGCAAGCCCCCTGACTGCTTCGCAGGCCTCCTCGATCGGGAAGTCGTCGGCGTACTCGAGCGTGTCGTGCCCGTGGACGTCGCGGACCAGGTAGAGGCCGGCGACGATCCCCTGGCAGGTGGCAATGGCCGCCGATTCCTGGCCGAGGTCGATCAATCGCCGCATGTCGTCGAGCGTTGGCTGGACTGCTTCCTCGAGCAACTCGAACGCAGCCTCGTTGGGTTCCACGTAGCCCCACTCGTGTCGGCCAGACCGACCGTAGAGCTCGTCGTCGGAGATGCTCCGAACGGCGTCCTCGACCGCGGTCGCGACGCTCTCGGGGTCGACTGCCGCGACGGACGCCTGCGCCAGGTTCCGCGCCTCGGGAACCAGCTCAGGATGCGCCTTGAGGAGGCGGCGCAGGACCACCGCAGCCTTGTCGCCGGTCATCTCCTTCAGGAGGTCCGGCTGCTTTCGGGGTCGAGCGCTGCGGCGGTGAGCGGGGCGGGCCATCGAGTGCCTCCAGGAGTGGTCGGGTGCAGAGGTGAGTAGCACGGCGGTCCGACACTCGAGTTGGCGGTGCGCGGTGCCCGGGCGGTGCCCGGCCGGTGCCCGCAGCGGCGCGGACTACGGCGCGCCTGCTGCCTTCGTCGCGTGCACTCGCACGGACTGCGCGAACGAGGGGACCAGCTTCTCGAGCCCCATCACGATCTCGTCGAACGTCCGCGGCGGCCGCTTGAGCGCCGCGGCTTGCTCCTTGACGATCTCGACCATCGCATCGGGAGCGAGGTCGAAGAGGTTGCCGAGGAAGTGATCGGGGGACTGGGCCTCGATGCCCTCGGGCAGCCCCTGGAAGTCTCGAAGGTTGTTCGTGACGATGACCTGGGCCCCAGTCTTCACCGCCGCGGCGGCGACATGACGGTCCTTCTCGTCGTTCTGCATCGAGGGGGTGAGCGCCTCGTAGCCGGTCACCAGTGCTTCGGGGAAGGCGCCCTTCATCGCCGCGACGAGCCTCGCGGCTTGCTCCTCCGAGGTCACCTTCTCCTCGACCAGGTTTCGGCGAGTCTCCTCGATGATCTCGTCCGACCAGTACAGCTGGAAGAACCCAGCCGCAGCCGCGCGCAGAAGGGTGTCCCGCAGGGTGAACGGGAAGAGGACGTTCGCGTCGAGGACGACGCGAAAGGGAGCGGGGAACATGTGCGGTCGCGGGGCCAGCTACTTCAACTCGTCGTAGCCTCCCGCTTCCTCGCTCATCGAGGCAAGCGCATCGAGCTGAGCCTTGCGCTCCCGGTCGCGGACGTCCTTGTAGGCGATGACATCCTCGATGCGAAGGCGTCGGTGCTTGCCCGTCTTGGAGTGCGGCACTTTCCCCTGCTCGAGCAGCCGCACGAGGTACTGGCGCGAGATGTTCAGCAGGTCGGCGGCCTGCTGGGTCGTCAGCTCCTTGCCTACCGGGACGACGGTGATCGCATCACCGCGAGCGAGGACCTCCACGACGCGCTCCAGGACGAAGAAGACAGCCTCTGGGACCGCGATGGTCTCGTTGTTCGGGCCGACGAGCTTGCACGCCGCTCCGCGCCGTTGGCGGGGACGCAAGCGGCGGAGTTCGTGGAGAAGCGCGGCGACTTCCTCCTGCTGGTCGCGCGGCGCGGAGACCGGGGTCATCCTTCGAAGCAGCGCCTCGATGTGCTGTGGTGTCGCGCTCATGGCCAACCTCCAACTCGAGGGTAGCCACCATTCGACCTAAACGCAACCGACGATTCGACCTAGACGCAACCGCCTAAGCTTCCGCCGGGTTCGCGGCCAGCGAACCAGCCGATCGGAGGTCTGGCGACCGAGCGACCCACTGCTTGACAGATAGAAGACATTGAACTTGCTACGGTATTTCGGTTCCGCGCGAACCGTCAAGGCAGACGCTTCTTGAGCTTCTTCGGGGCCAGGCTAACCAACCTGGCCCTTTGTTTGACGGAGCCCCGATCGCCCTCAGGTGATCGGGGCTTCGCAGTTCCTGCGTGATGGCGCGTTCTTACGCGAGTCTGGCTACCGCGAGTGCCGACCCCACCTCGGGCGCCGGAGAGAGGCAGCGCGGCCCGAGAGCAGGCGTCGAGGCGATTCTCCGCTCTCTCCAGCCCAGGAGGGGCAGAGAGCCGGGAGAGAGCCCTCTCGCGCCGTTTGACAGTCGGAGACTCGCAGTTTGACAGCGCCTGGCTGAGCGCCCGAGGCGTTTGACGCCCAGGGGTGCGAGACCACGGGAGAAACGAGCGAGAGGAGCCCGGTCGCCCTCCAGGCAGCGGGGCGGCGCGGGCCGCACGGTCCTCGGACCTTGGCTCAGTGCAGGACGGCGGGGTGCTCGGCCGGGAGTCGCACCGTCCTCGAGGTCTCCGTCGTCGACCACCCCGACGGCGTGATGAGCATGGCTTCGGCCAGACCGTAGGGCAGGACTTGGTCGGGCCAGGCCCGCTGCGACTCGTCCATCGCCAGGCTCAGGCACACGGACATGCCGAGAGCGAAGCGCTCGCCGGCGTAGTCCATGAGCGTCCGCTCCTCCGCGAGCGTCGCGCGGCGCGCCTCGAGCGAGTAGCCGTGGACCGCACCGGCGTGGATCTCCTCGGCAGGGCCGTTCCTCCACGCGGTGTTCACGAGCGCGTTGGCGAAGACGCGGCTCGGAGACCGTTGAGCGGCGGCGCGGGCGTTCGCCAGCGTCATGGGATTCGAGGCCATGACGAGGAGGTCGGCGAGCTCGGGGTCAGCAAGGGCGCAAAACTTCATGGGCTTCGCCCGCGAGCGCTTCCGCGGCATGGGCAGGTACGCCACGGCGCGGTTGACCAACTTGAGGTACCGGCCCTGTCGCGGGTCTTCTCGGAAGATGTCGACCCACGTCTCCAGCGCCGCGGACGCCTCGATGTTGATGCGAGCCATCTCGCTGTCGCTGATCCGGCTGAAGCCTGGGGCTGCGGCCTCGGGGCTGACGGGCTTCTCGTGATCCAGCAAGACGGCGAGGTAGGTGCCCCATCGAAGAACGACCGCCGCCGAGGCGACACCCTCGCGGCTGGTCATGGAGCCCGAGGGCACCTTGACCGGGTCGGGCTTTTCGCAGAGGTAAGCGAGGACCTGCTCGAAGAGCGTCGTCTTCGGTGGCACGAGTCGTCGTTCGATGCTGCTGTCCTCTACGATGTCCACGCAGGTGTCGCCGCGATCGCGCCCGCTTGTGCACCTCTCGAGGGGCAAGCCCGAGTAGCGAAGTGACGGAGCTGCAGCTTTGGCTCGTTTCGGTCGTCTCTTGCCAGCCAGCACGCACGCCACGCCCGCTCGACCCGGCACGGAGGCCGGCAGCTCCGTCTTGTTTCGGTCGTCTGTTGCCAGGCCTGCTCGGCAACTTCTGCCCAGTGCAATCCGTGCCGAGGCCGCTGCGACCCAACAACTTCCACGATTCCCAACACTTATCGCGCGCTGGCCATCGAGCCGAACGGAGAGACAGAGGACCCCGCAGCCGAACTGGAAGGCGCCATGAGTCTCACAATCCTGATCGTCGACGACGAGCCCCTCATCCGGCGAAGCCTCCTCCGCGAGTTCCGGGGTACCGCCTGCCGGGTGCTCACTGCCGCGTCCGCCCACGAGGCGCTCCAGGTCCTGGAGCGGGAGTCGGTGAACGTCCTGGTCACGGACTACCGCATGCCCGACTTCACCGGCGCTGAGCTGGTTCGCCGGGCACGCAGGTTGGTCCCAGGCCTGGGGACGATCGTCCTCAGCGCCACTCCCGACGAGGCCCGTCGCGACCTCGCGGACGCCACGACCCCCGTCCTGGCCAAGCCGTGGAATCGCAGGGAGCTGCAGGGCCTCGTGTTCGGGGAGGTCGCCGAGGCGGCGTGACTCAGCGCCGGTTCCGCAGCACTTCCTGGGCAAGCCCCGCCAGCGCGGCTCCGTGCCCGGTCTCTGCGAGCACCGCATCGAGCGCGGCGCAGAACTGCGAGATCTGCTCCTCCCGAACGAGCAGGGGAGGCATCACCTTCAGGACGGAAGGCGCGTTCACCGCGGTCTGGACCACGATCCGGTGTTCGTTGATCAACCGGAGCGCGACGTGCTGAGCGACGAGCGTCGCGGTGCCTTCGGTGAGCCGCCCCAGCGGCGTACGGCCGAGTAGCCCGCGGGACACATCCTCGAACTCGAGGGCGAGCATCAGCCCTTCGCCGCGCACCTCGCGCACGACTCGATGGCGCTGGGCGATCTCCTGCAGCCGCTGCTTGAGCGCACGCCCCTGCGCGGCGGCGTTCTCGACCAACCGCTCCTCTTCAAGGACCTGCAGCGTGGCCAGCACCGCGGCCATGGCCAGCGGCCCGCCACCGAACGTGGTCCCGTGCAGGTGCTGCGTGCCGAGGCTCCCGTAGGCCCGCGCGAAGACGCCTGAGCGCGCGACCATCGCCCCGACCGGGACGAGCCCGCCGCTCAACGCCTTCGCGGTGGCGATGGCGTCCGGGACCACTCCGTCGCGCTCGAAGGCCCAGCGCACGCCCGTGCGGCCGAGCCCCGTCTGCACCTCGTCCACGATCAACAACGCCCCCGCGCGGCGGCAGGCGTCACCCGCGTGTCGCAGAAAGCCTGGAGGCGGCAGTACGCAGCCGCCCTCGCCCTGGATCGGCTCGACGACGAACGCCGCCACGTCCCCGCGGCGCAGCTCGCGCTCCAGCGCACCCAGGTCGCCGAAGGGAATGCGCGCGCTCCCGGGAGTGAGCGGCTCGAAGGGGGTGCGCATCTTGGCGTTTCCGTTCAGCGCGAGCGAGCCCAGGGTCAGGCCGTGGTACGCGCCCTCGCAGGCGACGAGCCGCGGGCGCTGCGTGGCCGCGCGCGCGAGCTTGAGGCACGCCTCGACCGCCTCGGTGCCGCTGCTGCAGAAGAAGACCTTGTCCAGGTCTCCGGGCAGTGAGCGAGCGAGCGTGCGGGCGGCGAGTCCCTCGAGAAGCGGCGCGTCCACCTGCGCGAACCCAGGGAGATCGGCCTCGAGCACCTCGCGCAGCGCGGCCTTCACCGCGGGGTGGTTGTAGCCGAGGTTGAGCACGCCATAGCCGCTGCAGAAGTCGAGGTAGCGCACGCCCGCTTCGTCCTCGAGCTCCATGCCCTGGGCGCGGACGAAGGTCCGGCCGTAGCCGGCGAGGGTGAGCAGCTCCACGAAGCCCGGGTTCACGTGCTCGCGGTGCAGCTCGAAGGCGCGGCCCCGAAGGTCGGCGAGCTGGCGGAGGATTCCATTCATGGTGGCTCCGGGGAGAAAGAGAGCGAAGGCTATACTGCGCCGGTCCAAAGCAAAGCAGTCCGCTCCGGAGAAGTCCTGTGTCCCTTGCGCTCGCTCTCGTTCTCGCCGCCTGCTGTGCCCAGACACCTGCCGCCGATGCAGGGGTGGTCCCCGACTCGGGGGCTTTCACCCGCCCGGACGCGGGGGCGACTCCCGTGGTCGACATCGACCTCGTCGCCGCGGCGATCAAGCGGATGCAGCGTGCGGCGGCAACGCTGAAGGACTTCACCGCGACGTTCCACAAGCACGAGTACAAGGGGAAGCAGCTCGAACCCGAGGTGATCGAGCTGAAGTACCGGGCGCGACCGCGCAGCCTGTACTTCAAGTGGATCGGGAAGACCTTCAAGGGCCAGGAGGTCCTCTGGCAGAAGGACTGGAACGGGGAGCGCATCCGCGCGCACCCGAACTCCTTCCCCGACATCACCGTGAACCTCGAGCCCACGCACTGGCTGGCGATGCGCTACACGCGGCACGAGACCCCGAAGGCGGGCTTCGACTACACCATTGAGATGTTCGCGCGGGACTTGGTGACGGGCCGGGCGAAGCCGGAGTGCGTGCAGCGCGCGGAGGACGGCGGCGAGCACGTGCTCTATTCCGCCAAGGTCCATTGCTACGAGCTGGAGACCGACAAGGCGAAGTGCCCCGACCTGTATTCCCGCAAGGCGCGGCTCTGCTTGTACGAGGCCACCGGACTGCCCGCAAAGGTGGAGGTCTGGGACTGGGAGGACGGGGCGCTGCGACAGGTCGAGGACTACGGCTACGCCGACGTGAAGGTGGACGTGGGGCTCACCGACGCCGATTTCGATCCCTCAAATGAGCAGTACGATTTCTAGGGATCAGAAATGGAACCGGCGACCGGTTTGGACCGGTCGCCGGGGAAAGCTGCGATCGCCATCGACTACTCCGCGGCTTCGGGCGCCTCGGCGGCCGGCTCGGCCTTGGTCTTCGCCTCGGCCTTGCTCTTTCCCTTCCGAGCGGCCTTGGCCTTCTTCGCCGTCTTGGCCTTCTTGGGCGCGGCCTTGACCGGGGCCGCCTCCTTGCGCGCCTTCCGAACGGGCTTGGCGGGCTCGACGAGGGTCACCTTGAGGGCAGGGCGCATGACCTCCTTGCCGTCGGACTCCCGCTGGAGCAGCAGTTCGCCCATCTCGAAGTCGACGGCCACGACCTTGGCCGGGAAGCTGCCGCGGCCCTGGCGGTAGAGCACCTGCTGGCCAACCACGAAGGACTTCGCGGCGCGTGCGTCCTCGGCCGGGTTCTTGGGGGCCGCGGCGCGGCGGGCGGGCTTGCGCGCAGAGGTGCGCTTCGCGGGCGCAGCGCGCTTCGGCGCGGTGCGCGCGGGAGCCGGAGAGAAGAGGATGGCCATCCGCTCGAAGATGGGCCGGTAGGGGGCGAGCGCGGCAGCCACCTCCTCGGCGACGATTCCGGCGACGGCGGCATCCAGGCTCGGTTCAGTCGTCTTTCGCACAGTCCCTCCGAATTGGATCGGCAGTGAAAGAGAGGACGCTAACGAAATGGCCTGAAATGGGCAACCGGGCCACTCGCGAAACGGCCGTCATTCGATTTCCACTCCCGCATCGCGCAGGAATGCGCGGGCGCGGGAGACGTCCCCGGTATGCACCTCGGCGCGAATTCCCACCGAGGCGGCGGCGGCGACGTTGTCGGGCCGATCGTCGAGGAACAGGCACTCGCTGGCCACGAGCTGGTACCGCGCGAGCAGCGCCCGGAAGAACTCCGGGTCGGGCTTGAGCAGGCGGGCCTCGTAGGAGAGGAAGCAGGCGTCCAGGCGGTCGAGCACGGGCATGCGCTCCCGCAGGAACGCGAAGTGGATCGGGTCGGTATTGGAGGCGAGATAGGCGCGATGGCCCGCAGCCAGGACGTCGGCGGCGAGCGACTCCATCTCCGGCCAGGGCGTGAAGATGTCGCACCACGCGGCGCGCACCGACTTGGCGGCGTCAGGGAAGGGGAGCTCGAGCTGCCTCGCGAGGGCGGCGAGGAAGTCCTCCGGCGACAGCAGGCCCTGGTTGCAGGCCAGGGACGGAGCGCCAAAGAAGACCTCTGCGCCCTGCAGGTCGGCGGGGGCCCGGGGGCCTGCCAGGCGGCGCAGGTGCCCGAGGCCGCGGACCAGGTCGAGGTGGACGAGGACGTTGCCTAAGTCGAAGAGGATGATCGGTGAGCGCACGCGCGGAGTATCGGGCTCCCCCCACGTCTCAGTCGACCACCGTCTTCACGTCGAACACCGGCTGGGCCTGGATGGCCTTCTTCACGGCGCAACCGTCGGCCGCCCGCACCAGCGCATCGCGATACTTCTCGGGGAAGCTCGCAGGCACGTGGATGTCCAGGGTGACCTTTGAAAGCGCATGGGTTGTGGGGTCGAACTCCATGCGCTGCGTGAGCTTGATGCCGCGGGTGTCGAGGTCCCGGCGCTGGCAGAAGGCGAGGACGTAGATGCCGGCGCAGGTCCCGATGGACGCCAGGAAGAGTGAGTAAGGAGCGGGAGCGCTGTCGTCGCCGCCGTTCTCCTTGGGCTGGTCGGTGGCGATGGTCATCCCGCCGTACTCCGCGTCCACGCGCTTGCCGCCGGGGAAGGTGATGGTCAGCTCTGCGTCCGAGGCCATGGGCATTCTCCTGTGGTGTCGTCTCTCGTGTTCTATGAGCCGCGCGAGGCGGAAAGGATTCATTCTGATTCGGCCGTAGGCAACCCGCACTGGCTCTGCTTTGATGCGCGGCCCCGATGAGCCTCCAAGGACCGCTCCCCAGAATCCAGGCCGCGCTGCGCGAGCTCTGGGCCTGCCGGGTGGGGGTGTCCGGCGCGCTCGTGTTCCGGTTCGGCTGCTACGCGGCGATGACCGCGCTCGCCCTGTGGAACGAGCTCCGCCCCGCGCCGTCGCTGCCCGACCTGGCGCTGCGTCACCTCCCCTACGTGGCCTGGATCGACCGGGTGAACTACGTCGCCTGGCTCGGCTGCTACCTGCCGGTGGCGGCGGCCTTCCTGGTGACCGAGCCCCGGCGCTGGAGCCGCTACATGGTCACCGGCGGGCTGATCTCCCTCGCACGCGGGGTCTGCATCGCGCTCACCGGGCTGGGCCCTCCGGACCCGACGCACGCGGGCCCCGGCCTGGCCGGCCGCCCGTTCTGGGAGGCGTACGTGGACCTGCTCTCGCCCGTGGACGTGTTCGCCCACGGCTCGGCGCGGGCGTACCTGACGCAGGACCTCTTCTTCAGCGGCCACACCGCGACCACGTTCCTGCTGGTGCTGTACCTCTGGAAGCGCCCGGTGCTGGGGAAGCTCGCGCTGGTGGGCCACGTGGCGATGGTGGCCTCGGTGCTGCTCGCGCGCCTGCACTACTCCATCGACGTGGTCGGGGCGTGGGCGGTCACCTTCGCCTTCTTCGCGCTCCGGGAGTGGCGTCCTCGCGAGGCGTGAGTTCAGGCGCGTGCGACCGCGAGCAGGCTCATGCCCACCCGCGGGTGCATCCGGTCCTCGATGGCCGCGACGAGCGGCGCGAGCAGGTCGTAGGCCCGGAGCTGCAACGGCGGGATGGCGCGGCGGTGCAGCACCCGGCCGTTCACGAACCAGCCGGGGATTCCCAGGAGGTTGAGGGACTCGAGGTGCTCCAGCGTGAAGCCGCAGCCCTCGAGGAGCTCGCGCAGCGCGCGCCGGGTGTAGCGGCGGAAGTGGCCCACCGCCTCGTCCATGCTCCCGAAGAGCAGCGGGTTTGCGGGGACGAGGATCACCAGCCTGCCGCCCGGCGAGAGCACGCTGCGGAAGTTGAGCACCGCGCTGCGGTCGTCGGCGATGTGCTCGAGCACGTTGGAGAGGAGGACGGAGTCGAACTTGTACTCGCGCAGCGCCTCCCAGTCGGCCTTTTCCACGCCCGAGAGGCGCGGCACCACCTGCGGGCTGTGCGCGAAGAGGTTCTTCAGGCGGTCGTGGTAGAAGCGGTCCATCTCCAGCGCCACCACCAGGTCGCGGCCCGGGGCGATCTGCTTGGTGATGGTCCCGATGCCTGCGCCGACCTCGAGCACCCTCATCCCCAGGTGCGCCGAGAGCTTGTGTCCCAGCCAGGCGTTGTAGCGCGGGGCCCCCTCCTCCATTCGCAGCAGCGTGTTGTAGCCCTCGTGGCGGTTGTCCGCGTCGTTGAGGGTGGTGCTGTAGCGCATCAGCGTGAGCGCTTTCTGCAGGCGGGAGTGCAGGCGCTCGCGGTTGGGGCTGCTGGAGAAGGTGATGGGGACCTCGTGAATGCGGAAGAGCTGCGCGGCGAGCTTCACCGCGATCTCCGCGTCCACGCCGCCGTTGCCGCTCGAGAGAGGCATGCCGCGCAGCAGTTCGGTGCGGACCGCCTTGAGCCCGGTCTCGGCGTCGGCGAGCGAGAGGTCGGTGAGCGCCGCGGTGAGCATCGACAGGGCGTTGTCGGCGAGCATGCCGTGGAAGCTGCCGACCGCGCGGGCGGCGCCGGGCTCCAGCCGTCCGAAGCGCACGCCGTAGACCGCGTCGGCGGTCCGGGAGATGAGCGGGGCGAGCAGCGCGGGGTAGTCGCTGGTGTGGTACGCGGGGTCCGCGTCCTGGAGGATCACCACCTCGCCCTGGACCTCGGGGAGCACCGCCTTGAGCGCCGAGCCGCGGCCGCCCACCACCGAGAGCGTACGCACCCCGCGCGCAGCCAGCCCGGTCCGGTCGGCCTCGGAGAGGCGGCCGACCACGAAGACCTCCTTCACCAGGGGCTCGGCCCGGGCGCCGTCCAACAGCGGGGAGAGCGCTGCCACCGAGGCCCGGTTCTCGACCGGGATGATCACCGACGCGATCGTCATGGCGGGGGTTCGTAGCACGGCGCGGAGCAGGGTCACAATGGGTCTGCGCGGACGGGACCGCTGGTTGACACCGGCTCGACGCGCGTGCAACAACGAAAGTCCACGTGAAGCCGCTGGCGTGGCGGTGTTTCGGCACCGGGGGAGGAGCTCAACGCCATGGAAATCACCGAGGTTCGCGTCTACCCCGTCAACGAAGAGAAGTTGAAGGCCTACGTCACGATCACGCTCGACCACTGCTTCGTGATCCGCGATCTCAAGGTCATCAACGGCAACACGGGGCTGTTCATCGCCATGCCTGCGAAGCGCCGCAAGGACGGGACCTTCAAGGACATCGCCCACCCGCTGAACGTCGAGACCCGCCAGAAGATGGAGCGGGTGATCCTTGCGGAGTACGACAAGGAGTTCCGCCGGGCCGTCGCGCAGGGCGGCGAGATGATGCGCATGCCAGTGCACGCCGAGGTCGTCGAGGACTGACGGCTTCGCAGGTCCACCGCTCTCGTCTCGAGCAGCGCCCGCCTGGCGCGAGGCATCGATCTGTCCTGTGCTTCGAGGCGCCGAGGCGGGGAGTTGACAGCGCGGCCGCCAAACGGCAAAGAAGCGGCGCGCTCGGGGTCGACTTCCTGCCGGGCGGAGAGGCGAGGACCATGACGTCGACGGTGCGCGGTGACCTGCGGGTGTTCGCGGGGACGGCCAACCCCCGCCTGGCCGAGGCGATCAGTGGGTTCCTCATGCAGCCGCTCTCACGCGCCGAGGTGGGGCGGTTCTCGGACGGGGAGACCAACGTCGAGGTCCGCGAGAACGTGCGCGGGTGCGACTGCTTCATCATCCAGCCCACCTGCCCGCCGACCAACGACCACCTGATGGAGCTGCTCATCCTCTGTGACGCCTTCAAGCGGGCGTCGGCGGGGAACATCACGGTGGTGGTGCCGTACTACGGCTACGGGCGCCAGGACCGGAAGGTGGCGCCGCGCACGCCCATCACCGCGAAGCTGGTGGCCAACCTCATCTCCGCCGCGGGCGCCACGCGCGTGCTCTCGATGGACATGCACGCCGGACAGATCCAGGGGTTCTTCGACATCCCCTTCGACCATCTCTACGCCATGCCGGTGCTGCTCGAGCACCTGCGCAAGAGCTTCCCCAACCCGGAGGAGCTGGTGGTGGTCAGCCCCGACGCTGGCGGCGTCGAGCGGGCCCGCGCCTACTCCAAGCGACTGGGGTGCCCGCTGGCCATCGTGGACAAGCGGCGCACCAAGGCCAACGTCGCGGAGATCATGAACCTCATCGGCGACGTGAAGGGGCGCGACGCGATCCTGCTGGACGACATGGTGGACACCGCCGGAACGCTCACCCAGGCCGCGGCGGCGCTGAAGGAGAAGGGCGCGCGCACGGTGCACGCGTACACCGTGCACCCGGTGCTCAGCGGCCCGGCCATCACACGCATCAACGACTCGGTCCTGCAGACGGTGGTGGTCACCGACACCATCCCGCTCTCTGCGGCCGCGCGGGCGTGTCCCAAGATCCAGGTGGTGTCCATCGCCCGGCTGTTTGCAGACGCCATCAAGCGCGTTCACGAGGGTGACAGCCTCTCCTCGCTCTTCGCCTGACGCGCCGCTGGCCGCAATGGACGACGAAGCCCAGCCCCCCGGAAGGAGCTGGGCTTCTGTGTTCGAGGAACCCGGTCGGCTACGGCGCCTGGACGTGCGCCTTGGAGGCGCTGAGGTACGCGCGCCATCGCTTACCCGCCGGCCCGCTGGCGATGCTGGGCTGTGTCGCCCCGGCGATGACCGGCTCCCATGCCGGGGCAGGGGGCGCTGCGCTGCAGTCCGTCTGGGTCCAGTTGGCGAAGCGCACGCCGTCTGCGAACTGGCCGGCGAGCTGGTTCTCGGTCATGTCCAGGAACGAGGTGGTGGCGACGGGGGTCGTGCCGGAGAGCTTCCAGGCGGTGTCGTCGAAGGAACGGCACGCCAGGCGGGTGGTGGCGGGCTCACCGGTGGAGAAGAGCAGCCAGTGCTGGACGATCAGTCCCATGCCGTCGGCTTCGGCCAGTCCGGTGACGGAGTCCACGGTCGAGGGGTTGCATTGCTGGATTGGCAGCTCCTCTGCGAGGCTCCAATCTGCGACGTGGAGAGAGCAGCGGCAGGGGAGCGAGGGAGGGCACGTGGCCGTGTACCAGGTCGTCCCTCTGCCCCCGACGGTCGGGAAGTCCACGGCAGGCGGGTAGGAGAACATGCTCGCCGGGAGCGTCCAGCTCGAGCCAGCCGTGCTGCGGGTGGTGCTCATCACGCGGTACGGGCTCCTCACGAGATAGGACACCTCGAGCTGGTCGTGGTGGATGGGGGGCTTCGGCGGGCTCTGGAACTGGTCCCAGACCTTGCGGCGCAGGGAGGGAGTGCGCAGCAGGGTGTTCGACTCCGTCGCAATGGCGGCTAGGCTGGTCCAGGAGTCGGCGGACGAGAGTACCGGAGCGTAGAGGTAGCTGAGGTTCGAGCTAGAGAGGTAGGTCGAGAGCAGGGCCGTGACCGCTGCCTTCAGCGGCGCAGTTCCCGACGGGGTGCCGTACGCGACCACTCCGTGCAGGACGGGCACCAGTGAGCCGTTGCCGATGGTTGCAGCCGCTCCACGCAGCACCCAGTCACGCCCGTTCCAGGCGTGGACCTCGAGCTTCCCAGTTCCGTCGAGCACGGCCACGAGTGGGTTCCCGTCGGCGTCCACGGCAATCCGGGCCCCAGTGTAGGACGTCGGGCGGATGGGGCCGCTGGTCGGGGCAACGGTCTCCGTGAGGAATGTGGCGGTGCCGACCACCGAGGTGTTGCCGCACTGGTCTTTCGCATGGCCCTCCACGGTGAGGGTGTACTCCGTGTACGGGCCAAGCATCGTCGCGTCGAAGGAGCGGGTGCCGGGCACCTGGCGCACCGCAAAGGTCGGACTCGTTGGCGGGCTGATCTTCGCAGCGCTCACCACGGAGGCGGCGTCCATGTCCTCCGAAAAGCGGAAGAGAGGCTGGCTGCGCTGGAACCCGCGTCCCGACGCGAGCATGGTGACGGCCGGCGCGACCCGGTCTACCCGGACGGTCCGGCTCTTGGACGAGGAGTTGCTCGCGAGGTCGGTGGCCTTGATCCCGATCGTGTGAGCCACGTTGTTGTCAGCGGGATTCGTCCCCGTCCAGGTGCAGGTCCACTTAGTCTTGTCGGAAGTGACGCCGCAGGCCATCCCCGAGGCGACGCCTCCATCGACGGTCGGGGCGAGGGACACCGCGTTCGCGACAGCCTGGCTGCCGTCGCGGACGTCGAGCTGGAGGGTGAGGTTCGGGCTCGCGATGTTGGCGATTCCATCGGCAGGAGCACACCCCGTGGTGCAGGTGACGTCCGCGGACGGAGTGGTGATGGTCACCTGCGGTGCGACCCGGTCGACGTAGTAGGAGAGGGACACCGGCGCCGACTTGTTGCCGGCCTTGTCGGAGGCCGTCACCGACATCGTCCGCTTCACGTAGTCGTCGGTGGCCGAGAGCGGGAGCGACCGGGAGAAGGCGTCGCCGGACAGCGTCAGGGCCACCGGCGTGGTGACGGAGTCGGTGGTGTAGGTCGCGCCGTCGAGGTTGTTGTCCAGGACGGTGCCGGTCACCGTCACCGAGGTCGTGGCCCCGCCGTGGACCGAGTCCGCGGCCGGGGTCTTGAAGGCGATGCTCGGGGCGCGGCGGTCGACGAAGAACGAGACCACCGTCGAGGCGCTGTTGCCGATCGCGTCCGTGGCGCTCACGGTGACCTGGTGGGCCGTGTAGTCCTCGTCGAGCAGCGTGAGCGGGGCGGTGATGACTCCAGCGCCTGTCGGCGTGGTCGGTTTGTCCGCCTCGGAGTCGAGGTGGTACTTCACCGCGCCGATGCCGCCGGGGTCGGTGACGTCTCCCTCGAGGTTGAAGGGCGGCGCCTTGGCCAGCGAGACGGTGGAGTCCTTGACGGGCCAGCGGACCGAGAGCACCGGGCCGACCCTGTCGACGAAGTAGGAGATCGACACCGGCTGCGCGGGGTTGCCCGCCGCATCGGTCGCGGTGATCGTCACGGTGTGCTTCACGTGGTTGTCATTCTCGGGGAGTGCGAACTGCTCCTCGAAGGCTCCGGCGGTCAGGGAGAGGGCGACCTCGGTCGGGGTGGCGTCGGTGCGGTAGAAGGCGGTCCCCGGGTTGGCGTCCTCGACCGTGCCGGTCACCTTGACGGACGTAGCGGCGCCGCCGTGCACCGAGTCCGGGGCGGGGGACCGGATGGTGATGACCGGCGCCTTGCGATCGACGCGGAAGGCGACGACCTGCGTGCTGGAGTTTCCGCTTCCGTCCGTCGCCACCAGGCTCACCTGGTGCGGGCTGTCGTCCTCGTCGAGGACGCCCAGCGGCGCGCTGAAGCGGCCGTCGGCGCCGACGGTGAGCGGGGTCTCCGGTCCTCCGTCGTACTGGAAGGAGACGGTCGCGCCCGCGAGGTCACTGACCTTGCCGGACAGGAGCAGCGGCGAGGGCGTGGCGAGGGTGAAGGTCGAGGCCTGCACCGGAGAGAGGACCTCCAGCGCAGGAGCGACGCGATCGACGCGGACGGTGCGGGTCACGGGCGCAGAGGCGTTGCCCGCCTTGTCGAAGGACTTCACCACGACCGTTCGGGTGGCGAGGTCGATGGCCGGGAGCGGAACCGTGCCGGTGAAGCTGCTGCCCTCGACCTTCAGCTCGACGGGCTTGTCGTCGATGGTCACCTCGACGTGGTCCAGCGCCGCGTCCTCGGCCGTCCCGCTCACGGTGAGGGTCTCCGAGGTGAGCAGCACGTCGTCGACGGGCGAGGTGATGGTGAGGGTGGGCGCCTTCGCGTCCACGAACACCGGTCCGACGCTGGCCGCTGGCGTGGCGTTCCCGTGCGAGTCCGTGGCCCGGGCCTGGAAGGAGTACTCCATGCCCTCCAGGTCGGCGGTCACGGAGAGGGTGTGCTTCACCGAGTCGCCGGTCGCAGCGGTCCACGTCGCGCCCTGGTCGACGCTCCACTCGAAGCTCGCGACGCCGCCCAGGTCCTTCACCGTCGCGGAGAACTCGATGGTCTGCCCCACCGTCGTGGCGTCGAACTGGGTCCTCTCAGGCGCCGTCAGGGTGAGGGTCGGCCCCACGCGGTCCACCGCGAAGCGCCGGGCCACGACCTCGGAGACGTTGCCCGCCGAGTCGGTGGCGCGGACCCTGGCCCGGTGTTCCTGCTTGTCCTCTGCGGTGGTGGGGAAGGTGAGCGCGAACCTGCCGCCTTCGAGCGGCAGCGGCTGGAAGGCGCCGTCGTCCAGCGCGTACTCCGCCCCCGCGACCCCCGAGCCGTCGGTGTC
>CAZAIE010000035.1:0-15941 GCA_964485035.1 uncultured Myxococcaceae bacterium
CTCGTCGAGGGTCGGGGTCGAGAGCCCGAGCGCCTGAAGGTGCTCGTGGTTGGCGTCCATGGCCCGGCCCACCTCGCGCAGGTCGCCCTTCTCGAGCGCCTCGACCGCCACGTCCGCAAGGCCGCCGATGGCCTCGAAGATCCGCGTCGAGCGCGCCGGGTCGAGGTCCTGCTTGCGGCGGATCTCCGCGACCCGCTCCCGCGTCGAGCCGCGCGCCTCGGCGACCCAGACCACCGCCTCAACCTGCCGGGTCAGCATGATCGCCTGGCCCCGGTGCCCCTTCACGAAGCGGATGAGCTTGCGCTCGAAGGAGACGTTGTGGTCCACGCCCGAGGCGGAACCGTGGAAGCCCTCCTCCAGCTCCATCGCCTTGTCGAGCAGCCCCTGCGGCCGCATGTTGATTTGAGCGGCCGCAGCGAAGGCCCGCACCAGCGCGACCGACACCGCAGAGGAGCTGCCGAGCCCGACCGACTGCGGCAGGTCTCCGGAGATCTCCACCTCCACGCCGGAGACGTGGAAGGCCTGCGAGCACTTGCGCAGGGCGTGCGCGATGGCCGAAGGCCCCTCGCTCGCCCCCTTCAGCGTCACCCCGGTCCCGGCCGGCTCGAGGGTGACCGTCACCCCCTGCTCCAGCGGCCCGGCGATCGCCGGGAACCCGTACACGACCGCGTGCTCCCCGAGGAGGATCACCTTCCCGGGAGCGAATGCCTTGGCCAGAGTCACGCCTTCCTCCGTCTTCCCGCCGCGCGGGGCGGCTGGAGCCTACTCCATTCCGCGGCCGATCGAGCGGCCCGCGAGCAGGCGCTGGCAGGCTCCAAGCAGGCTCAGCCCAGCGCCGCCAGCCAGGCCTGCAGCCGGGGCCCCAGGACGCGCGGCCTTACGCGCAGGGCGGCGAGGTCGGCCGAGCCGGTGAGCACCATCGCCGTGCGCAGCCCCTGGACCACCTGGCGCAGAAAGGCCGTCGCCGAGGCGGCCCCGCCCGCCTCGAAGGCGCGGAAGACGGGGAGCGCGTAGCCCGCCACCTTCGCGCCCAGGGCCAGCGCACGCGCAGCGTCGAGCCCGTCGCGAAGCCCGCCCGAGGCCACCAGGGTCGCGGACGGGCAGGCCGCAGCGACCGAGGCGACGCTGGCCGCGGTGGGGATGCCCCAGCCAGAGAACGCGCGCCCCACCGCCGCGGCGTCGCCCTCGGCCCGCAGCGTCTCGACCCGGACCCAGCTCGTCCCGCCGAGCCCGGCCACGTCGAGCGTCAGGACGCCTGCCTGCACCAGCCGCCGAGCCGTCGCAGGGCTCATCCCGCAGCCCGTCTCCTTCACCACCAGGCGCGGTCCGAGCGCCTGGGCGAGGCGCTGGAGGGTGGCGAGCCCCTCGCGGAAGTCCCGGTCTCCCTCGGGCTGGACCAGCTCCTGGGCGGCGTTGAGGTGGATGGCGATGCCGTCGGCCCCGATGTCGTCCATCAGCCTGCGGACCCCGTCGACGCCAAGGGCGCGCGCCTGCCAGAGCCCGAGGTTGCCGAGGAGCACCACCGCCGGCGCCGCCTCACGCACGCGGTAGGTGGCCAGGGCGGCAGGTTCGGTGAGCAGCGCGCGCTGGCTCCCGACCCCGAAGGCGACCCCCAGCGACTCGGCGACGCACGCCAGCTCCCGGTTCAGCCGGCCCGAGCGCTCGGTGCCCCCGGACATGCCGGTCACGAGCACCGGGGCCTCGAGCCGCCGGCCCAAAAACTCCGTCCCCAGGGCGACTTCGGCGAAGTCGACCTCGGGGAGCGCCTCGTGGACGAGCGACACCTCCCCGAAGAGGGTCTCGTTCCCCGGGGACTCCACCTCGCCCTGCGCGCAGAGGTCCAGGTGCGAATCCTTGCGGCGGGCGGTCTCGTCCTGCGGCGGGGTCTTCGGGGTCACGGGGCCTCCGGGGCGCGCGAGCGTGCACCAGTAGCCGAGATGCCCGGCCCCTTCAACGCCGCGATGCCAACGCCGCGGGTTGTCGTAGAGTCCGCCGTCATGGACCAGCGCCTCGCCATCTTCCTGCACGGCGGAGACTACGACCGGGTGCACCAGGGGCTCGCCGTGGCCGTCTCCGCCGCCTCCGCGGGACGCACCGTCGACGTCTACTTCTTCTGGTGGGCCCTCGACCGGCTGCTGCGCGGCGCCCTGGACGAACCCGACTTCGGGCCAGGAAGGGAGCACCTCGCGGAGGACTTCCTGGAGCGCGGGTTCCCCTCCATCCGGCAGCTGCTCGAGGCCGCGCGCGAGTCGGGCCTGGTGCGCCTGTACGCCTGCTCGGGCTCGCTGGCCATCCTGGGCAAGAACGCTGGGGACCTCGAAGGCAAGGTAGACGGCCTCGTGGGCTGGGCGGCGATCCTCGAACGGACCGCCGGCGTCACCGACCGCTTCCAGTTCTGAAGAGCCACTACTCCCGCACGCGCACCAGCAGGTGGTGCGTCGCCTTGAACGGGACAGTGCTGGCCGGGTAGCGCAGCGCGCGGAGCTCGCCCTCGACGCACTCCCCGAACACGAGCGCAGCGGCGTTCTCCACCTTCCCGAAGGTGCGGTGCGGCCCCACTCCCGCCTCGACCGCCACGACCCTCCCGGCCTGGTCCCCCGAGACGGTGATGGTCCCGCCGAAGCCGCGCACGCAGTTCCCGCACGAGGCGCGTCCCCGCTCGAAACAGCGCTCGAAGCCAGCCTGGGCGCCCTCGAAGAGCCGTTGGGCCACCCCCGAGGCCATCCCCTCGGTCCCCATCACCCGCGTGGTCACCTCGACCCGCGGTTTCTCCTTGGGCTTCGCACGAGGAGTTCGGGGCGCCGGAGCCGGCTCGGGCAGCTCGGCAGGAGCAGGCTCCCCTCCGCGGCGAGCGTCCAGCTCCTGCTGGAGCCGCTGGGCCTCTGCCTGCGCCTCGAGATACTGGGCCGGGGCGGCGAGCACCTGCTGGCGCGTGGCCTCGTCCAGGCGCGAGAGGTCGAGGCGCGCCTTGCCGATCTCGACCTCGTCGACCGGCAGCGCCCTCGCCGCGGCTGCCGGGTCCGGCGCCTCCTCGTCGGCGCCGCTCGCCACCGCGGCGACCGCCTCGAGCTGTTCCTTCACCGGCGCGCCCGAGCGGGCCAGCAGCACGGCGGCGACGCCGCCCAGGCCGAGCAGAACCCCGACGGCCGCGAGCGCGACGAACACCGTCGCCGCGGCGCTGCCCCGCGCCCCAGCGCTCACGAAGCGGCCGCACCCCGGGCAGGTCACCTGCAGCCGGGCGTCCCCGGGCGGAACGGGGAGCGCGGCGGTGCAGAACGGACAGCGGGGCTCGGTGCCCATGGCTAGCCTCCCAGAAGGACGTCGCGGAGCTGGCGGTGGGCGCCCTCGACTCGCCCCAGCCCGTCGGAGACGCCCTTCCCTGCCTCCGCGAACTGGGAGGCGACCTGCACCATCTCCTGGATCCCGCTGCCGATCTCGGAGACCCCGGCGCGCTGCTGCTCGGCCGCCCCCGCGATGGTCTCCACCGCGCGGCTCGCCTCCCCGAAGTTGGTGGTGATGGCCTCCAGGAGCGCGGCGACGGCCACCAGTTCGTCGTAGGACCGGCGCAGCTCCCCGGTGCTCGCATCGGCGTCCTGGGCGATGACCGCGGCCCGCTCGCGCAGGTGCTCGAGGATCTGGTTGGCGCGCTGCAGGTCGACGTTGGTCTGGCCCACCATGCGCTGCAGCGCCTGCGCCACCACCCCGAAGCCGCGGCCGTGCTCGCCGGACTTGGCCGCCTCCAGCGACGCGTTGATGCCCAGCACCGCCAGGCTCTCGGCGATCTCCTGGATGGCGGTGTTGATCTCCTCGGTCATCGCGACCTCGCCGGCCAGCTCGTCGATCTGCGCGCGGACGGAGTCGATGCGACTCACGGCAATCTGGAAGGAGCCCTCCAGGGCCCGCAGCTTCTCGCGGCCCAGGCTGGCGTCCACCCGCACGCGCTCGGCGACCTGCCGGGCCTCGCCGGCGGCCTCCGCTGTCTCGGCCACCCTCCGCGTGATGGTGTGCGCCGAGGTCCCCATCTGCGCCGAGGTGCTGGCCTGGCGCGCCGCGCTCGCAGAGAAGGACTCGACCACCGGCCGCAGCCCGGAGATCGCCCGGTCGAGCTCGGGCTGAACCCTCGCGATGGCCTGGACCACCTGCTCGTTGCGCAGGCCAGCGGCCTGCGCCTCAGCGAACAGCGCCTCGTTGATGCGCTGGTTGGACCTGAGGAAGTACGTGATGATCGGGAAGAAGACGGCGATGTACAGCAGGGTCTGCACCAACTCCCGCCCTGCCGACTGGGCGTACTGCGGCAGCCAGTGGAAGTGCCCGGCGAGGAGCGCGCCGGCGAAGAGCGGCGCCGAGACGGCGACGGTGCTCCGCAGCGCTCGGTGCGAGAAGAGCGAGACGTAGGTGTAGAAGGCGAACAGCGCGATGGCCGAGGTGATGGCCGAGTTCTCGCGCAAGAGCGCCACTGCGGTGATGAAGGAGATGGCGGACACCGCGAAGTACCGCACGCAGCCCTGCAGATCGCCACGGCGCGCCCGCCGGGCACCCGCGAACCATGCGACGCACATCGCCAGGGTCCCCGCCGCGAGCAGCCCGGTCTGCCAGCACGGCAGCTTCCACGCGCCGTAGCAGTAGACCAGCACCACCGTGGGCAGGATGAACCGGTAGCCCGCGCGCCAGACTTCCTGGTGCAGCCGGATGAGGAACTCAGCCCGCGCCTGGTACAGCTCCGCCCCGAGGTTCGATGGCTCGGCCATGGCTCCCCCGCCTGCCGTGTCGCCCTGCGCCTAGACCTCGACCTCGTCGAGCCAGGCCATCTGGATCGCCTCCAGGACCTTCTCGTTTGAGCGGTTCGGGTCGTCCTTGAACTCGTCCAGCGCGCAGACCCACTGGTGCAGGTCGGTGAAGCGCAGCTTGAGCGGGTCCACGCCCGGGTGGGTCTCGGCCAGGGCGATCGCGATGTCGCGCACGTCGGTCCACTTCAGTTCCACGACGCCTCCCATCACCGGCCAGCGTGCTTCGCCAGCCGCTCGACGAGCGCGGGGCTGGCATCCGCCGGCACGAGCCCCCGCTCCAGGTCCTTGCGCTGCGCCGGGTGCTCGTCGAGCCACGACTGCAGGCTCTCCGGCGAGATCTCGAAGACCACGTCCTCGTCCCCCACGCGGGCCTGGCAGCCCAGGCGCGAGTGCGACCCGGCACCGAAGGCCTTGTCCAGCCCGTCCAGCTCACGGTCGGAGGGCTCGCTGAGGGAGTCGAGCCCCTCCTTCACCACCACGTGGCAGCCCGAGCAGGCGCAGGCTCCGCCGCAGGCGCCGCCATGCAGCGCACCCGCGCGCAGCGAGGCGGCGAGCAGAGTGGTCCCGCGCGGCACCTCGACGGTCTTGCCGTCGGGGAGGATGGTCACCTTCGGCATCGCAGTGCGCCCCCTCAGTCGTCCTTCAGGTGCTGCTTGTCCTCCTGCTCGCGCAGGTGCTTGAGCCCCGCCGTCTGGCCCTCCGCGCCTGCCACGACATCATCGGCGACCCGGCCCTTCACTGCACGCTCGATCTCGAAGTTCATCAGGCGCTCGGCGAAGGGGTTGGAGACCGCGACGAGCTGGTCCTTGCAGGAGAGCACCTGCCGGTAGTCGTCCCCGCGGCAGGCCTGCTCCAGCGCCACGATGGCAGCCTCCAGCTGGGCCTGCTCGTTGCCCTGCAGCAAGAACCCGTGGTCGGCCACCCGCTTGCGCGCCTCGTTGACGATGCGCTCGGCGTCGATGCGCGCCTCCTGGAGCATCCGCCGGGTCACGTCGTCCTCGGCGTGGTCGATGGAGTCCATGAGCATCCGCTCCACCTCCTCGTCGGTGAGGCCGTGCGAGGGCCGGACGGTGACCGACTGCTCGACCCCGGTGGAGAGCTCCTTGGCCGAGACGTGGAGGATGCCGTCGGCGTCCAGAGCGAAGGTGACCTGGATGCGCGCCAGCCCCGCGGCCAGCGCGGGGATCTTCGAGAGGCGGAAGCGGGCCAGCGAGCGGCAGTCGGCGACCAGCTCGCGCTCGCCCTGCACCACGTGGACGTCCATGGCGTTCTGGCCGTCCTTGAAGGTGGTGAAGATCTGCGCGGCCGACGTCGGGATCGTCGAGTTGCGCGGGATGAGCTTCTCCACCACGCCGCCCATGGTCTCCAGCCCCAGCGAGAGCGGGCTCACGTCCAGCAAGAGCACGTCGTCGCGCGGCCCGGCCCCGGCAAGGAGGTCCGCCTGCACCGCCGCCCCCAGCGCCACCACCTCGTCGGGGTCGATGTCGGCCAGCGGCGGCCGGCCGAAGAAAGCCTCCACCTCGCGGCGGACGCAGGGGACCCGAGTCATCCCGCCCACCAGGACGATGCCGTCCAGCTCCTGCGGCCTGAGCTTCGCGTCCAGCATCGCCATCCGCGCGATGCGGGTCGTCTTGTCCAGCAGCGCCCGGACCTCGGAAAGGGCCTCGAACTCGGCGCGCGTGAGCTCCGTCCGCTCGCCCCGCAGCTCCACCTGCGCCACCGACTCCGTGGAGAGCACCTCCTTCGCCGCCCGGGCCGCCAGGAGCATGGCCCGCTCGTCCGCGCCCACATCCTTCGCCCAGTCCACCGGCCGGCCGAGCCGCTTCTCCAGCACCGCCCGGACGATGGCGCGGTCGAAGTCGTCGCCGCCGAGGGCCGTATCACCCTTGGTCGCCAGCACCTGGAAGACCCCAGAGTCCAGCGACAGGATGGACACGTCGAAGGTCCCGCCCCCAAGGTCGTAGACCGCGAACCGGCCGTTCACCTGCTTGTCGAGGCCGTACGCCAATGCGGCCGCTGTGGGCTCGTTGATGATGCGCAGGACCTCGAGGCCGGCGAGGCGGCCGGCGTCCTTGGTGGCCTGGCGCTGCGCGTCGTCGAAGTAGGCCGGGACGGTGATCACCGCCTGCTCGAGCTGCTCCTGGAGGAAGCCCTGCGCGCGGCGCTTGAGGGTCTTCAGGATCTCCGCGGAGACCTCCACCGGGGTCACCGCCTTGCCGCCGGCGAGGAACCGCGGGACGGCCCCCTCCTCCGCGAACTCGTACTGCCCGCGGCTGCGCTCGTCGAGGTCGGCGAGGTTGCGTCCCATGAACCGCTTCACGGAGACGATGGTGTCCTGCGGGAAGCGGGGCGCCAGCTCCTTGGCCTCGCGGCCGACGGTGGGCAGTCCGGTCTTCGGGTCGAAGTGCACGACCGACGGCAGCAGCCTGCCCCCGGCCTCGTCCACGGGCATGCACGACGGCTTGCCGCCCACGACGCGGGCGACCAGGCTGTTGGTGGTCCCCAGGTCGATGCCGACGGGGGTGCCCTTCTTCTTGGGATCGGCTATCTGCAGCAGGCCGGACATGCGGACCTCTCGGGGTCACTCCAGGGCGGCCAGCTCGATGGCCTGGACCTCTTCCTGGAAGCGGGTGAAGTACTTGAGCACGGCCAGCGCACCGCCCGCGCGCTCGAGCGAGGCGCGCTCGCCCGAGGCCTCGTAGGCCCGGAACGCCTCGGCCATCTGCTCTCGCACGGTGGCGCTGCGCTGGTCGATGGTCTCGGAGAGCTTGCGGACGCGCGCGAGGTCGCGGGCGGCCTTGGCCTCGTCGAGCGCCTCCCGGTCCTCCAGCACCTCCTCGAGGAACTCCGGCGGCAGGCGCTGCATCGCGCCCCGGCCCGTCTCCTTCTCCACCTCGATGCCGTGGAGGGAGAGCAGGTAGGCGGCGCGGCGCACCGGGTCGCGCAGCGTCCTCGCGGCGTCGTTGACCGCGGTGGTCCACTCCAGCGAGAGCCGGCGCTCCTGGGGCGCGCGCTGGGCGAAGCGGTCGGGGTGGAGCTTGCGGTTGAGGTCCTTGAAGCGCTCCTCGATAGCCGCGGGCTCGAGGAACCAGGTGCGCGGGAGCCCCAGCACATCGAAGAGGCCCACTCCGGGACGCACAGGCTGGACCGCCCCGCAGGCGCTGCAGAGCGGACCCTCGCCCGCTTCCCTCTCACACGTCCGGCAGATCATGGTGTGCGGTCTCGCCAGCCCCCGACTCTCGACCCTCGACTCTCGACCCTCGACAGCCTCTCAGACGGTGAAGCTCTCGCCGCAGCCACAGGAGGTACGCACCTGCGGGTTGGTGAGCTTGAACCCCGCCTGGAGCATCTTCTCCTCGTACTCGATGACCGTGCCGACCAGGTAGATGTAGCTCTTGGGGTCCACGAACACGCGCACCGCGCCGCGCTGGAAGACCCGGTCCTTCTCGCGCGGCTTCTCGTCCCACGAGAGCGCGTAGGCGAGGCCGGAGCAGCCCCCGCCCTTCACCGCCACGCGCAGGCCGGCCTCCGGGGTCGAGCGCTCGTCGAGCAGCTTCTGCAGCCTCGCCGCCGCCTGGTCGGCGATGGTGATGCCGCTCTTCCCGGGGACCGCCTGGGTCCCGCTGTTGGGGCCGGCGACGCAGGTGGTGGGCTCGGCGAAGGTCGCCGCGGGGGCGGCCTCAACCTTGGTGTCGGGGCCCATGGGCTCGGGGGTCATCACGTCCTCACTTCGCGGCAGGTTCGCCCTGCGCGGCCTTCTTGCGGGCCTGCTTGGCCTTGAAGTCCTCGATGGCCGCCTTGATGGCGTCCTCGGCGAGGACCGAGCAGTGGATCTTCACGGGGGGCAGCGCCAGCTCCTCGGCGATCTGCTGGTTGGTGATGGTCTTGGCCTCGTCGATGGACTTGCCCTTGACCCACTCCGTCACCAGCGAGCTGGAGGCGATGGCCGAGCCGCAGCCGAAGGTCTTGAACCGCGCGTCCTCGATGACGCCCTGGTCGTTGATCTTCAGCTGCAGGCGCATCACGTCGCCGCACGCCGGGGCGCCCACGAGGCCGGTCCCGACGTTGTCGTCGGCCTTGTCCAGCGTGCCCACGTTCCTGGGGTTCTCGTAGTGGTCGATGACCTTGTCGCTGTACGGCATCTGCGTCCTCGCCTTCCTGTGCTCAGTGCGCCTGGGCCCACTGCACCTTCGACGGGTCGATCCCTTCCTTCGCCATCTCGTAGAGCGGGCTCATCTCGCGCAGCTTGCTCACCTTCTGCACGACCAGGTCCGCCACGTAGTCCACCTCGTCCTGCGTGGTGTAGCGCCCCAGCCCGAAGCGGATGGAGCTGTGCGCCAGGTCCTCGCTGACGCCCATGGCGCGCAGCACGTACGAGGGCTCCAGCGAGGCCGAGGTGCAGGCCGAGCCCGAGCTCACCGCCACGTCCTTGAGGGCCATCATCAGCGCCTCGCCCTCGACGTAGGAGAAGGAGACGTTCAGGTTCCCGGGGATGCGGTGCTCGCGGCTGCCGTTGAGGTGGAGCATGTCCAGCCGCGAGAACACCGCCTGCTCGAGCCGGTCGCGCAGCGCCGCCAGGCGGGGCCCCTCGGTCGCGAGCTCGGCCCGGGCGACCTCGGCGGCCTTCCCGAACCCGACGATGCCGGTGACGTTCAGCGTGCCCGAGCGCATCCCGCGCTCGTGACCACCGCCGTCGATGAGCGGCGCCAGGCGGACGCGGGGCTTCTCGCGCCGCACGTAGAGCGCGCCCACGCCCTTGGGCCCGTAGATCTTGTGGCCCGAGAGCGAGCACAGGTCGACGCAGGCCTCGTTCACGTCGAAGGCGATCTTCCCGGCGCCCTGGACCGCGTCGCAGTGGAAGAGGATGCCGCGGGCCCGGCAGAGCCGGCCGATCTCGTTGACCGGCTGGACCGTGCCGACCTCGTTGTTGGCCAGCATGATCGAGACCAGGATGGTCTTGTCGGTGAGCGCCTTCTCCAGCGCCGCGAGGTCCACCCGTCCGTCGCGCCCCACGTCGAGGTAGGTCACCTCGAAGCCCTGGCGCTCGAGGCGCTTGCAGGTGTCGAGGGTGGCCTTGTGCTCGGTCTTCTGCGTGACGATGTGGTTGCCCTTCTCGCGGTAGAACTCGGCGACGCCCTTGATGGCCAGGTTCGTCGACTCGGTCGCCCCGGAGGTCCAGACGATCTCCTTGGGGCTCTTGGCTCCGATGAGCGCCGCCACCTGCTCGCGCGCCCTCTCGACCGCCTCCTCGGCCTTCCAGCCGAAGACGTGGGAGCGGCTCGCGGCGTTGCCGAAGTTCTCGGTGAAGTAAGGCAACATCACCTCGAGCACGCGCGGGTCGACCGGGGTCGTCGCGTTGTAGTCCATGTAGATGGGGAGCTTGACGCCCATCGGCTTATCCCTTTCAAGAGGCTGATTTTCCAAGAGAATATCAGCCCGTCCAAATGCCGCCGACCCCGACTGGCCGCGCCTGCCCAAGAACATGGAGTCGTGCGGTCTAGTATAGAAATCGACCCCCTTCCGTCAAGCCGCTCGTCGGGGGCCGGCGCACCTTCCGGCGCCTTTGCGTCTCCAACCTTTGGATCCGCGAAATGGAAAGTCGGACTCGGTATACTCGCCGGCCTTTTTGGGCGGGACCTCGAAGGAGTCGACCGTGAAGGTGTTGAAGCTGGTCATCGGTGCAGTCGTGGTGGGAGCGGCGGTCGCTTTCCTGCCTGAGCTGTTGGGCCCGGGTCCGCGGATCGACTTCGGGGTGGGCCAGAAGCTCCAGGCCGGGGCTCTCCTCATCCCACTCGGGCTCATCTTCCTGGGGGGCCTGCTGACGGCGCTCACCCCGTGCGTCTACCCGCTCATCCCCATCACGGTGGCGGTGTTCGGAGCGAAGAAGAGCGAGGGCCGGGGCCGGTCCATCGGTCTGACCCTGGTGTACATCCTGGGCATCGCGACGATGTTCACCTCCCTGGGAGTCGCGGCGGCGATGACCGGGAAGGCCTTCGGCAGCGTGCTCGGGAACCCGTACGTCGTCACCGGCATCGCGGCGTTCTTCGCCCTCTTCGCGGCGGCGATGTTCGGGGCCTGGGAGTTCCAGGTCCCGGGCTTCCTCCAGCAGCGGCTCTCGGGCGTCGGCAAGGCGGGCTTCGTGGGGGCGTTCGTGATGGGCCTGGTCGCAGGCATCGTGGCTGCGCCCTGCACTGGTCCGGTGCTGTCCGGAATCCTGGTGCATGTCGCGGCGACGCAGAACGTGCCACTGGGCGCCGCGCTGCTCTTCACCTACTCGCTGGGCCTGGGCCTCCCGTTCTTCCTCATCGGGGCACTGTCCCTCTCGCTGCCCAAGAGCGGGGCGTGGATGGAGTCGGTGAAGTCGGTCTTCGGCATCGCGCTGCTCGCGCTCGCAGTGGTGTACCTGCGCGACGCCTTCCCGGCCATCCGCGCGGTGCTCACTCTGAAGACGGTGGCCTACGGGGCGCTCGTCGCCGGCGGGCTCGTGGGGGCCGGGGTGCTCCTGGGGGCGGTCCACCGCAGCTTCGGCTCCTGGCCCCTGGAGGGCGCGCTGAAGACGGTGGGCGTCTTGCTGGCGGTGGCGGGGCTCACGCTACGGTCGGGCGCGCCGCTCGCGGCCCCCAACCTCGCGCCCCAGGGCGAGTGGTTCACCTCCGAGGAGCTCGCGCTGGCGCAGGCCCAGGCCTTCAAGAAGCCGGTGCTCATCGACTTCTTCGCGGAGTGGTGCACCGCCTGCAAGGAGCTCGACCACTACGTCTACCCGGACGAGACCTTCCTGCGCGAGGCGCAGCGGTTCGTGCTGGTGAAGATCGACGGGACCGAGGAGACCGCGCTCATCGAGGCGCTCTACAAGAAGTACAAGGTGGACGGGCTGCCGACGGTCATCCTCATCGACTCCGAAGGGAAGGTGCACCACGACCTGACCATCAAGGGCTTCCTCAAGCCCGCGGCCTTCGTCGAGATCATGAAGAAGGTGCGGTGACCCGTGGCGGAAGCCAGGCGCAAGCCGAACCCCAGGCCGGTGCTGGCCATCCTGATGGGCGTCGCCTTCTTCGGCGGCTCCTGCTCGATGCAGAAGGTGATGGGCCCGACCCGGCCCAGCGACTCGGACGTGGTGCGGAGCCTGGGCTTCGGCGAGGGGCAGCCACCGCCCGTGCTGGCCGAGGCGGCGAAGGCCCTGGTCGCGGCACAGACCCGGGCGGCGGAGCGCTTCCACGGCGCCCAGTCGGTCTTCGGCGTGCTGCTGGTGGCGGCCTACTCGTTCGCCTTCGTCTTCGGGCTGCGCGCCTGGCACCACGCCCCGAACGCCGCGGGGCCGCTCTCGAAGATCGCGCTGGGGGTGCTGCCGCTGCGCGCCGCGGTCGCGGCCATCGACGTCTCGGTGGCACAGGTGCTCACCGGGCCCACCCGCCAGTTCGCGCGGGCGCTCGCGGAGGCGCAGCCGACGAAGCTCCCGCCGGAGCAGGCCCAGGCCGTCGCCCAGGCCATGGACGCCCTCGCCCCGTGGTTCACCATCGGGTTCGAGGTGCTCTCCGCGGTGCTGGTCTGCGCGCTCTTCCAGTACGCCTGGCGCTACTTCCAGCGGCCCGAGGTGATTGACTACTTCGAGCGCCGCACGCCCAGCGAGGGCTGAGCTAGGTCCCCTTGAGCAGCGCCTCCAGCCGCGACGGGTCGAAACCCAGCATCAGCTGTCCGCCCACGTCGATGACCGGGACCCCGCCGAAGGGGATGTTCGCGCGCTTGAGCTTGCGCTGCATCTCCGCGTTGGCGCGCTCGTCCTTCTCCACGTCCTTGTCCGCGAACGCCACCCCACGCGAGCGCAGCCAGCTCCGGGCCTGGCCACAGGCGCCGCACCAGGACGTCCCATAGACCACCACCCCGGGAGCGGGGCCCGCGTCGCCCTCGTCCACGGCCACGAAGTCGCCGTCGCGGATGGAGCGGTCGATGCCGTAGCGGGAGACCACCGCGTGCGGCCAGGCCCCGGCGACCTCGCGCGTGAGGTCGGCGACGTAGACGTACTGGTCCGCCTTCACCTCCTCGGCCCGGCGGGAGAGGTCGCGCACCAGCACCTGCTTGCGCCGGTCCTCGGGGACCTTCGACGCGTCGTCGACGTCGCGCAGCTTCCCCTCCGCGTCGACGTAGGTGAAGAGCAGGTCCTTGCGGTCCTTGGTGAAGGTGAGGCTCGGCGGCTCGAGCGGCTCGGCCGCGTCGGGGGGCTGGGGCGCCGGCCTGCGGCAGCCCGCCGCCGCGCCGAGGACGAGCAGGCCGACCAGGAGCTTCGAGGTCGTGGGCGTCATCGGGACAGTGTAGCCAGTCGCCCTTCGATCGTCGTCCGCTCCCGGCCGGACGGGCAGATCAGAAGATGCGGTAGCCGAAGCCCACCATCGCCTGCACCGCCAGCCGCTCGGGCAGGTGGGTCTGGAACGCGGCCCCGAAGGCCCCGTTGGCGTGGAGGAAGTACTCGTCGGTGAGGGCCACCTCGGCCCCGCCGCCCAGGAGCGCCGAGAGGCGCACCGCGCCGCCCTGGCTGAACGGCAGCTCGCCTGGAACCTTGATGAACGCCAGCCAGCTCAGCGGCCAGGAGGTCTTGTAGGAGAGGCTCGTCCCCACCTCGAAGCGCAGCCCGGCGCCGCCCCGGTTCTGGCGCTCCGCCCAGCGCGAGCCGGCGTTGGCGAACGCCCCCAGCCGACCGTCGATGGCGAGGTCGAGCGCATTCAGGCGCCAGACGCTCCGCCGCCCGGTCGCCGTGCCGAAGAGGCTGGTCGCCAGGTAGTCGAAGCCGACCTCGCCGCCCACCTCCAGCTCGCTGTAGCCGCTGCGGAAGCCCACCCGCAGCTCGGGATAGCCGCCCAGCGCGTACATCGACAGGCCCCCGCGCGGCAGGGGCGCGGTGGTCACTGCACCGAACGGCGCCTCGGCCGCCGACGCGGTCGCCGCCCCGAACACCACCACCAACGCCGTGAGGATCGTCGTCTTCATCGCAGCCTCCTACCTTGTCCCACCCCAGGGTACGGCGGCTCGGGCAGGAGGCAATTTTTCGGCTGCAGGCTGCTACGTCGCTGTGGCGCTCAGCGCGCCATCTCCTTCTCGTGGTCGGTCTGTGCCTTGCGGTTGGCCTCTTCGGCCTGGCGCACCTTCTCGAGGTCGACCAAGCCCGTGGGCCGGTTGAGCTGGACGTAGACCGCGACGGCGATGACCGCGATGACGGCGGGGATGAGGATGGCGGCGAGCGCCCAGACCCAGACCCGGCCCTTCTGCTCCACGATGCGAACTGGGGATGCGGCCGCGTCGCGCTCGATGCTGCTGGGCAGGCTGAACTCCGGGCTGGCCTGGGCGCGGTCCAGGGCCTGGCGGTCGTACTTGTCCATGAACTCGTCGGAGGCCAGCGACTCCCCGCCGATGCGCTGGGCGCCGGCGATCTGCGCGGTGGGGAGCACCTCGCTGAAGTCCAGGTTCAGGGGCGCGGCCTCCTGGCCCGGGTTCACCGCGATGCGCGTGCGCTCGCCCAGCGGCGCCGGGCGGGCCACCACCTTCGTCGCCGAGTCGCGCAGCCCCGTCGGCACTGTTCCCGGCTGGGCGGGCACCACCTTGGTGCTCCCCCCGGGGAGCGCGTCCAGGTCGTCGAAGAGCGAGCGGGCGTCCAGGCTGCTGACCCGGGTCTGCGAGCTGAAGGGGTCGCTCACCGGCTGGGGAGGCGGCAGCTCCTCCTCGTCGGGGATCTGCGCCTCGCTGCTGATGACGTCGATGTCGAACTCTTCGCGGCGGCGCTCGCGAGCCTTGGTGGCCTCGACGAAGGGGTCGTACTCCAGCGGGTCTTCTTCGGGCGGTTGCTGCCGGGACATTCGCGGGATTCTAGGCGGCGCTCACCGGCCCCTCAATCGGCCTTCGTGCGCCCGAGCAGGTCGTTTTCTTGCCTACCATGTCCTACATGTCACTATGCCCCTGAAGCCGCACTTGCTCCGTGGAGGACGAACGAAATGACCCCGCGCCCCGCCGACCGCCGCAACCGCAGCCGCGACTCTTTGTTCCTCGCCCGCCGCCGCTACCCGCGCCTGCAGGTGAAGGCCGACGTGTTCTACGAGAGCGACGAGGCGAGCGTGTTCGCGTCGGAGGTGGACGTGAGCCTGCGCGGGCTGTTCGTGCCCTGTCGCTTCCCGGATCGCCGCGAGGGCGCGGAGGCCACGGTGCACCTCGACCTGGGCGAGGGGCACCTGCTCAAGGCGAAGGTGGAGGTGCTGCGTGCCTTCGAGGGCGCCAAGTCGGGGATGTCCCTGCGCATCGTCTCCATGCCCGAGGCCGACCGGCTGCGCTTCGCGGCCTACCTGCTGCGCAAGGGCGGGCTCTCGATGCTCCCGCAGCTGGACCGGCGCTTCCACACGGTGGCCCTCGCGCCCCGGCCGCTCGAGGCGCTCGCGGCCTAGCCGGACGCGTCCCGATCTCTGAGCTTGGGCCGCGCGGGCGTCCGCGCGAGAATGCCGCCTCTTTCGGAGACGCACATGGGCAAGGCCCCGATCCTCATCGCCGACCCGGATGGCCGGGTCGCCTCCCTCGCTGCGCACGGGCTGCGCAAGGAGGGGTTCGACGTCGTCGTGGCCCACCGCGGGGAGGAGGCGCTGGCGATGCTGGCCGGCGTGCCCTCGCTCGTCCTCTGCGAGTACGCCCTGCCCGGCCTCGACGGGCCCACCCTCTGCGAGAACGTCCGGCGCGAGCCCGCGACCCGCGAGGTGCGCTTCCTCCTCTTCTCCCGACGGCACGACCGGTCCGAGCGCGAGCGCGCCGCAGCGGCGGGCGCCGACGACCTCCTGGTCAAGCCCGTCTACGCCCGGGACCTGCTGACGCTGGCGCGCCTCTTCGCCGGCAAGCCGCGGACCGCTAGCCCCCTCGAGGGCGACCTCCACTCCCTCCCGCTCTTCTACCTCTTGCGCGCGCTGACCTCGGGCGGCCTCAGCGGCGAGGTGTCGCTCCCGCAGGAGAAGGCCTGCGTCCAGTTCCGCGAGGGCCGGGTGGTGGGCGCCTGGGCGGGCGAGGCCTCCGGCGAGCCGGTGCTGTCGCGGCTGCTGGTGCTGTCCGAGGGGCCCTTCTCCCTGGAGCTCAAGCCCATCGTCGTGCGCGGCTCGATGAGCTACTCGCTGCGCGACCTGGTCACCCACGACG
>CAZAIE010000035.1:15951-16575 GCA_964485035.1 uncultured Myxococcaceae bacterium
CCCACGACGAGCCGCGGCGCCGGCGCTTCGAGAAGGCCGTTTCGCTGATGGGGGGAGCGGGCGTCCGGCTGGTCATCGACTTCGCGGGGCTCACCCGCGAGCTGCCCCGGCTGCCGGCAAGCATCGAGAAGATCGTCCGTCTGTTCGACGGCACCCGGACGCTGGGAGAGGCGCTGCGGGCCTCGGACCTGGAAGAGGTGATGTCCGCCGAGGCGGTGCTCCGGCTGCGCATGGCGGGAGTCCTGGTGCCGCCCACGGCGGGCGAGGCGCCCAAGGGCGAGGTCAAGCTCTTCGAGCCGCGGGACGACCAGCCCCTGCTGGAGATGAGCTCGCTCTTCCCCGAGGACCGCCCCAAGCCGGTGGAGGTCCCGGAGGGCAGCGCCCACGACGTCCGTGACTGGATGGATGAGATGGCGCAGCGCACGCCCATCCAGGACCTGCTCGCGGTGGAGGACGGCGGGTGGGTGGCCCAGCACGCCGGCGAGGCCTCCAAGCAGCTCCTCGAGGCTGCAGGCGAAGAGGCCGTCGCGGACATCGACCGGCAGATCGCCGCGCTCGACGGCCACGCGCCTCCCGTACCGAGCCCCCGCCCCGCGGCGCCTGCCGTCGCCGCAGTCCCGGTCG